>NZ_JBXEQE010000053.1:0-19724 GCF_056858335.1 Agaribacillus sp. DX54 | reverse complement strand
TATACTCTTTCCAATATCATTATAGGTGAAAATAGAGTACATATTTAATAAAGGATAACTAATTATTTTCAGCCGTAGTTTGGCCACATTTGAACTACGGAAAAGGATTTTAAATATATAGCGATTTAGTTATTTTTCAATTAATCAGCTTAATTCTAAAGCCGTTGCCAATCTTGGACTAAAATAGCAACTGCCCTTAGACGGTAGGTTCGGGGTTCGAGATTCTTAAAATTCAGTTGATAATCAATTACTTATGTGGAAAAACCATTTAATTAAAATATGTATTTCTTTTAGCTAAATTAAATTAACAAAAGCCAATCTTATTTTCTAATACGATTATAAACATCCTTTCCAACCTGCTTAGCAGCAATTTTCATCATTTTATCGTCATTCATCAGTTTGGTGAAGATATCTTCATTCCCTTCCATTCTATCAATGAACAATCCTTCAAGCATCTTTTCAAAGAAATACATGAAGTTCTCTAAAGAATTCACTTGAGCGGCTTCCCGAATTTTATCATCTTCCATCGCTGTTTCAATCACCTGATCAAAAAACAACTGATCTGCAAGCGTAAATTCTGTTCCAAAGCGTTCATTGAGCTTATTGACCAAAGTTGATAGCTGTATCTGATCATCCTTAACTGAACCTGTACCTACTTCTGTGGCTCCATAAACAGGTTCAGGCTCACCAACTTCTAAGTCAATACTTCCTTCACTGATTTTTTGTAGGCGATAGTATTTGAGCACCACTTCATCTTCTAACTCATATTTGCCTGATTGCCTTTTAGGAAGTTTGGTGTTTAGAAACCTGAGATAAGTGTATAACTTCTCTAAATCCGAATCCTGATAAGGAATGACCTGTGATAAGAAAGCATACAGATTTCTGAAACTGATCAGTTTGCTCTTGAACTCTTCCTGGTCTTCTTCGTTCAGCTCTTTAAATCGTTCCACCGCTTTATCTAACACACTATTCATGATCTTGTGATCACCTGGGGTTGGTTCTTGCCGATTTTTGAACCACACTTCACATAGTGCATTGATCTCTTCATCAGTGAAAACTTGATATTCTTGCAAGCTGTGCTGAAGACTATATAGCAAATGCGGATCAGATTCTGGTCCTTTTTCGGTTACTCTGTAATAGGGCTTAAACGATTCATATATCTCTTCTCGTTCATTGACAAAGTCCAGTACAAAGGTATCCTCCTT
Organism: Agaribacillus sp. DX54; assembly: GCF_056858335.1. Lineage (NCBI taxonomy): Bacteria > Pseudomonadati > Bacteroidota > Cytophagia > Cytophagales > Splendidivirgaceae > Agaribacillus > Agaribacillus sp. DX54. Next base: position 18,519 of record NZ_JBXEQE010000053.1, on the reverse strand, counting down.
ACCTGTGGTAGTTCTGTTTAATCGCGACAATGTTTGCACTGCCTGAATTCCGGAGAGACGTTTATCCACATACATGGTATGCAGTAGGGGTTGATCAAAACCAGTTTGGTACTTTTCTGCAACCAATAAAACCTGATACTCCTCAGCACCAAATTTTTCTGGCAACTCAGACTCTTTAATACCCTGATTCATACCTGTTTCTGTGTATGACTTATCAGGGAAGTCCGGGTCAACCACAGTTCCTGAAAAGGCCACCAGTGATTTCACATCCTTATATCCCTTCTCTGATATATACTTGTCAAATTCAAGTTTGTATTTTACCGCATGCAGTCGTGATCGGGTTACGACCATTGCCTTAGCCCTCCCACCTATCTTATGCTTTGTAGAACTCCTGAAATGTTCAACAATTACTTCTACCTTTTGACTTATGTTATGCGGATGTAAACTCATGAAGCGAGCTAACGCTAACGCGGCTTTCTTTTTAGGAACCTCGGGATCGTCTTCAATAGATTTAACCAGGCCATAGTAAGTTTTGTAGGTAGTATAATTTTCCAGAACATTCATGATGAATCCTTCCTGAATGGCTTGTTTCATACTGTAATCATGGAATGGTGGCTTTCCATTTTTACCTGGTTCATTAAATACAGCTAGGGTCTTAAACTTGGGTGTTGCGGTAAAAGCGAAATAGCTAATATTTTTTTGTCGAGGGCGTTTGAGCATTTCTGTAAGCAATGCTTCTTTGGCTTCATCAGACAATTCTTCCTCGTCCATATCCAAAATTTGCTCGGCTATGGCCGATTGGATACCCTCCTTATTCAGCACTTTACGCAATTCCATGGCACTTTCACCGGATTGCGAACTATGAGCTTCATCCACTATAACAGCAAATCGCTTGCCCACAGTATCGATTTTAACTTCCTCTCCTTTTTTCTCAAGTGTTTCGATTGCCTGCGCTATGAACGGAAATTTTTGAATGGTGGAAATGATGATCGGTACACTTCCAGAAAGTGCTTTGGCTAATTGTTGGGTGTTTTCATCGATCTTTTGAACAACTCCTTGTTTGTGTTCAAATTGATAAATGGTATCCTGCAATTGCTGATCCAGCACCCTCCTGTCAGTAATGACGATCACTGAATCAAATACTTTCTCATCCTGATCATTGTGCAGGCTTGACAAACGGTGTGCCAGCCAGGCAATGGAATTGGACTTTCCAGAACCTGCAGAATGCTGAATAAGATAGTTATGCCCAGAACCTTTTTGTTTTGAATTAACTACTAAAGCCCTAACAGCATCCAATTGATGATACCGGGGGAAAATCATCGTTTCTTTGGTCTTTCGGATAATGCCCCTTTTGGTAACAATCTGTTTTTCTTCTACTTGCAGGTGCATGAATCTGGCGAGGATATCAAGCAAAGAATCTTTTTGCAACACGCTTTCCCACAGATAAGATGTGCGATAATCGTATCCCGTTTCTTTAAGTGGTGGATTGCCCGCTCCGTCTTTATACCCCTGGTTATAAGGTAAAAAGAACGTGTCTTTCCCTTCCAGCTTGGTAGTCATGGAGGCTGAATCAGTATCAACAGCAAAATGAACTAAGGCTCGTTCCTTAAACTTGAAAATCGGTTCATTCGGTTGACGGTCAAACTTGTATTGACGAATAGCATTTTCAATCGTTTGACCTGTCATGTGGTTTTTCAACTCCAATGTTACAACAGGTAAGCCATTCAATGATAAGACAACATCTAGCGACAGACTAGGATTTTTCGGACTGAAATGTACCTGACGAGTAACCGCCAATATGTTCTTTTCATAATCTTCCCAAGCTTGCTGATTTAGTTTGCTGTTTGGTGTAAAAAAGGCCAATCGAAAGGATTTACCAAAGCTTTTGAAGCCATGCCTTAAAACATGTAGCGATCCTTTTAATGAAAGTTCCTTGCAGAGATCTTTGATAAGTGTTTCCTCTGATCGATCACCCAATATCTGTTGGAGCGCCTCCCATTTCTTTAATTGGGTCTCAGTAATAAAGGAAATAATTTCATTTGGGAATAATGCCTTATCAATGTCGTAGGTTTTGGCATCCCCTTTCACATAACCACCAGAAGCGACTAATACTTCTTCAATGGCTTCTTCAAAGCGTATTTCAGTGTGCTTACTCATGACGAACCTCCTTTCTTATATCAATCTGACCGGTAACTGCAGCAGTAATTAACGCTTCACGGTATTCTTTGTGTTTGTTTATTGATTTTTGAATTTTTGTATCAAGAATCGCTGCAGAATTCAAGCTTTCTAAATAACTCGAAATTATTTTTTGTTCACTTACTGGAGGCAACGGGACTTCAAGGTTTTGAATTCTATCAATAGCCAAACCTGGTTGGGCAGCAGAAACCGAATATTGGTTCAAATTCATAATTCTCAATAGCTCCCCCATCCAAATCAAATCAATATTTTCGGCTCGCGTTACAACTACGGCATGCTCGGAAGCCCAGAATTTCCCAGAGGCGTAATTAATATTTCCACACAATGCACCTTGTCGCCCTATCAAGATATAGTCACCATTGTGTGTATAGTTCGATGTGTAACCTCGAAAGCCATTACCACCATAAACTGGATATATATCATCTTCATTCATCTCTAATGTGGTAATTCCTTCTCCGCTTTTCATTCGCCCCAAGTACCGTAGTTTAATTGTTTTCCAATCTTTCGGAATCTCTCCTAACCAATCAATCCCCGAATTCTTCATCTCCACATTAGAATCGAGACCTTTGGTTACTACCTGTGTGATGATGGCAGTGCGCTTTTCTGCCAGGAACTTGAGCAGCTTTTCTTTTGCCTCAATCAGCCTATCGATCTGACTGGTTTTCTTATCTAGGAAGCGGGTGATGCAGGTTTGTTCATCAGGTTTTGGGTAAGGTATCTGGAGAGTTTTAATGGCATTTCTCGATAATCCAAACCTAGTAACACCATTCGACCCTAACTCAAAGTTAGTTTGAGCAACTTTTGAGTTTAAATAATATAGTAGAAACTTCCCATTAAGCTTTTCTTTGAATGGTTTAAAAATAGCTAGATGATAACCACACACTACGCCTTCAAGATCTTTTTCAACATATGCTGGTATTCCAATATCATCCGCAGATTCTGAGTCTTTAGTAATAATGACATCTCCCTTAGTTAATGTGAATTTGTCAATTTCAACTTTAGTTGCTGAACCTTCCATGAAATCCAAATTCTCATTAATTATATCATTGTAGTAGACATCAACATAGTTACAGAGCTTCACAGGAGTTTCGCTTTCGGAAACCTTTTTATCTACATTACTATTTAAAATAGATGCTCCAAATTGAAGCCTTTTGAGTTCCCATCCTTCAGGCCTTTCCAAAAGAAACTTAATGTTCGAAGCAACATATGATTCGTATTTACGGTATTTGTTTTTAAACTGAATCATTCTAACTCTGATTATAGGATTTTTCAATTAGCACTTTTGCCTTTTCAAACTCTTCAATGGAAGAAATACTCACTTCAGTATCTCCGGTACCAGAATGTCCAATTTTACTTACATCCCGGATATTTTTACCTGGGTTATCTAGCTGATTATATTCAATTTTCAAAAAGACTAAGATATTCTTTTTTTGAGGTCGAATTTCCAAACAAACAAAGTTCTTGATACGGGAATAGGCGTGGTAAAACTTCAATTCCTTTTTTTGTACGTCATCCCCAAGTGAGAAAATAAAATCTTCTATTTCTTGATACAGCAAAATCAATTCATCGGAGGCACTCTTTTTATAGTCATCAATACCCCTGTATTTGTTCTGTCGTGTTAGCGAATTGTCAGCCGATTCTTTTTGCTGCGTGGTGCTAGCTAGCTCAAATAGAATATGATCACCATCAAATACCCGGTAACGAATCAATTCTATGTTACGATTGATTTGAGCTATGGCGTGATCATCGTATTTTGTAAAATCCTTAGCTATACACAACAATCTTGGGTTTGTCCAATCTACTTCTGTTTGCTTACCAAACTTCTTTAAGCAGAGCATTTCAAAATCTGCTTTGTGATCCATCAACCAGTCCAAATAAAACAGTCCCTGATTGATGACATTGTCTTTGCTTTCCAGCTTGTATTCAATAATTACAGGGCAGTTGTTCTCATCAATACCCAACGAATCTATTCTTCCCTTGTGCTTGCTACCCGTAGAATGCTCGGCGGCAATAAAACGAACACCAAAAAGCGTTTCGAGGTTCTCTTCACAAAGCTTTTGAATTTCCCTTTCGTACTTGAACTCGGTTGGTGCTTTAATATTAACCATGGAGCCCCGGATTTGAAACAATTTTAAATCTGCCATTACACTTTAAGGGTTTTTAACATGTCTAAAATTTCATTTTCCACTTTTTCAATATCAGACTCAATCTCGCCTAAAGGTCTGGGTGGTTTGTAGACATAGAAATGTCTATTGAGCGGTATTTCATATCCAACCTTGGTTTTTTTATGATCGATCCAGGTATCAGGCACATGAGGAAGCACTTCTTTTTTAAGGTATGTTTCACAGTGGTCTTTAACCAATAATAGTAGATCGTTATTTTTGGCTTTTTTGTCATAGTCGATAGGTAACGGTAAAGTGATATCACTTGGTAAAGGTACCAACTCTGTATCGCGTAAATCGGGATCTGACTCAGGGTTTCCCTTAGCATCTCTGCAGATTTCAGCCTTTGGGTCTTTCTCAGATAAGGCAGATAATATGGCCTTTTGAATAGCCGCATCTAACTTCAGACCTGATGCCTTGATGGCAATTTTTAATGATTTTTGGAAGATTGCCCTGTCCATAATCAATTCCTCACTTTTTATGCCTTCAAGCATTTCTAATATAGCTTGCTGCAAAGCTTTGCCTTCGGCTATTTCTTTTTCTATGGTTGCCTGGTCTTTGCGCTTTTTGGATTCTGCCAAACTCCGGAAGGCTGATTCCTCATGAAGCCTGGAAAAGCGTTCTTCACTCACCAAAAAGTTCAATCGGAGCGGTCGCTCTACCGTCATTTTCAAGAAACCAAACTCGCGGTTGTCAAAGATTTTAGAAGCTACTTTTTCCTCAGCTTTGCCTTCACATAAGAAATTAGATATTGCCTTGTGTCCAAATTCTCCATACAAGCGGGTAATTTCTTTGATATGATCTTCAGAAAGCTCATTCCGCTTATCCCCCAGACTCTTAGCCATTTTCTTGTAATGCTTAGTAGCATCGATGAGCTGGATTTTACCTTTTCTTTTGGCCGTCTTGCGATTGGTTACCAGCCAGATATAAGTGAAAATACCAGTATTGTAAAAAAGCTGATTTGGTAAAGCTACCACGGCATCTAACATATCATTTTCAATAATCCAACGTCTAATGTTACTTTCACCTGATCCGGCATCTCCTGTAAAGAGGGGTGAGCCATTAAATACAATGGCGATTTTGGAACCATCCCCTCCATCTTCGGGTTTCGGGTGCATTTTGGAAATCATGTGTAGCAAAAACAGCAAAGCCCCGTCATTGATCCTTGGCAAGCCTGGTCCGAACCGCCCAGAAAATCCATAATCCTTATATTCCTTTTCTACTGAGTCCTTTTGCGGTTTCCACTCAACTCCAAAAGGTGGATTGGCCAGCATATAATGAAATTTTTCATTAGGATGACCATCAAAGGTTTTGCCATCTCCTAGTGTATCCCCCAAAACGATATTATCTAATGGCTCATCTTTTATGAGCAAATCGGAACAACAAATGGCGTAGGATTCATCATTGTATTCCTGACCGAATAAGATCAGGTTGGCATTTTGATTTTCAGCTCTAATATGCTCCTCTGAAACTGAGAGCATACCTCCAGTACCACAAGTCGGATCATAAATGGTTCGGATAATGCCAGATTTGTAAACATCTTCTTCGTCGGTGTAAACTAGGCTTGCCATTAACTTGATTACCTCTCTTGGCGTGAAGTGATCCCCCGCTTCCTCATTTGCCTGCTCATTGAATTTCCGCACTAATTCCTCAAAGACGTAACCCATCTGGAGGTTAGAGATACGATCTGGGTGTAAGTCAACGACCTTTCCATCTTCTGTTTGCACAAATTCCTTTACGATCATATATAGTCGATTCGCGCTTTCCAGCTTCGTGATCTCTTCTTCAAATTTGAACTTTTCAAAAACCTCTTTCGCCTTAGGTGAAAATCCGTTGATATAAGCCACCAGATTACGGGCAATGTTATCGGAATCGGCCAACAGCTTTTTGAACGTATATGGACTTGTGTTGAACAAAGGATGTTCCCGCTCCCCAGATGCAGTTTTTCCTAAAATTTTGTTGATGGCATCTTCTTCAAGCTTTCCATCACTTTTAAGTTGCTCATATTTTTTGACCACTTTATCTTTATTTTCTTCCAATACACAGTCTAAACGTCTAAGTACAATCATAGGAAGCATGACCCTTCGATATTGAGGCGGTCGGTAGGGTCCCCTGAGTTTATTGGCGATATTCCAAATAAGTCCAACTAATTCGGAGTGCGTGTTTTGCGTCATTTATTACTAATTAGTAAGTCTTTAAATTCAATTTCTAAAATTTCTACTATGTGAAATAGAATCTCCAATCTTGGTTGACTCCAATTTGAATATAGCAAGTTTACAATGTTATCACTCTTTCCCAACTTTTTGGATAATCTTATTTGCTAAATTTCTATTCATTCATTATCAAATTTGTAAAAATGAAATATAATTAAACTGGAAACTATACCCTAAACTTTGAGATATTTTTGAAAAGAATGTATAACACCTGTGATTTATTCATGAAGCAGTTATCTGGAAATACTTGTTACAACCATTTCAAATCTAAGCTAGTTTTTCGTGACAGAGATGACACTGATGAAAAATATAAAGCCAAATTAACGGCAAGTCACAATAGGCGGCTGCAGCAAGCGCAAAAGACATTGGAAATTATTAAAAATAGGTTTAGTGGTATGCACAATTCAGCGCTATATGCAGTGATTGGTGATTTTAACGATACTCCTTACAGTCCTTATGTTAAACCACTTGTAAATTCCAATTTATTATTTGATGTTTTAGGCAAATTGAGGCCAAATGACCGCTGGACTTATTATTGGAGGAGCGCATCTAAAGTTTCTCAAATAGATTACATATTGGCATCCAAGTCCCTTTATGATAGGATAAAAACTCATCAGGTGCCTCATATCGAGAGGAAAGGACTTAGTTATAAAAAACTCAATAGCAACGACGAAATTCTACCCAAAACAACAAAATACATATCCTATGAGTCAGATTTGGTAACATCTCCTTCTAATATTGCTCCGGCGGATGAGAGGATTGATTTCAGGTTTGATAGGTACCAAGAGGTACTGGAAGATTGAAAAAACAACATTTCAGACCATTGCCCGGTAAAGATTTGGTTTTGAATATCATAAGTATTAGTAGATTTCTATTCTCATTAAGCTCCACCTTAAATTCTAAGAAGTTGAATTTTCCAACACAATTTTAAGCTAGGGCTCTCCCAACCGCTCGAACAAAAACCTGACAATCTCTGGACGGAGTAGCTTAGTATGTATCGTATAACCAAATGGTTGCAGTTCTTCGAAATACATGTGGATCCAGGCTGAGAAAGTTTTGGTGCAGACGTTGTACATTTTGGCCATTTCATGTTTGTAGTAAGCTCTAACCTTAGGGCAGCTTTCATCATTGGGATCAGCAGAGATTAATTCGCTTTTAGAAATTTGGGTATTATAAATAGCTGGTTTCATACTAATATTTCAAAATTTTCAGCTCGGACTTTTTCCAGCCTTTTTGAATCAACTTACCGAGTTCCTGCATCGCCTGGGCCTTGGTCTTGTACACTTTGGGTGGAGAGGTTACTTTATACCTATCTTTAGCTTTTATGTGGCTTAAAAAAATAGCATATCCCGAATATGATTTCTTCTTTGGCCTTCTTTTTGACTTTGTTTTTGGTTTCTTCATTGATTATTTATGTTGTATTTTTTAAAAATCTTCTTGGCCTCTTCAGTAGCCTCAGCTTGGGTGGTATAAATGCCATGAATCATATCGACAGTAAGCCCCCCAAAAACTGGTTGTACAAACCATGTAACCTATCAGGCCGGCCATCAAATACATCTACCTTTTCTGAGTGCCTGGTTGGTTTGTATACCACATATAGTTTATTAAGATCGAGTTTCATACTTTATTTTTGTGATAGTGATTTGTCTAATATAACATTAATCACCTCTAATTCAGTAATTTACAACCATTCTTCAGTCTTTAATCATGATTTCTTTTAGTTTTCCATGCCTATCAAAATAAGCCAACTTCATCGGTTCCTGATTCCCCAAAGGCTCACATCCTTCTTCCGGTATGTACTCTTCGCCAATGTAGTTTCCTACAAATCCACCGATCAAAATAAAAGGGTAAACCTCCTCTGTTTTCAACCATTTGGCAGCCAGGAAACCCGCCATACTCCCTATCAGCGCAAGGCCTGCTTTTTTACTATTTTTAGACAGCTTCATGCTGAGCTTGTTTGTAATATAAATCTGCAAAAAAGAGCATGGATGAGGCGATCAAGGAAGTCCAGGCCACCCTGCGGTAGATCCTTCTTCGCTCATCCCGAAAATCAACCAGCGTAACGGTGAAGCGATTGCCGTACCTATCCCGATGAATTTTTACCAGTTTCATAAAGAGGTCATAATCTCCTGCATCAGCAAATACCAAGCATCCCGCAGAAAAAGCATCAATTACCTTCACCCTTCCTTCATCCCTAGCCCTGTGAATATTAATACCGAACCTGCCGGTATCCTCATAACCGCTTTCAAACCATTTAAAAATCCCTTTACGATCATAATCACGGATAACAGTTACGTCTCGCACCTGTACAAGTGCTTGGTAAACACCCCGATGATAACCCATAGCATAAGCGTCCTCATACTGGCCTTTTTTTAGAAAAGCAGTCCCTTGCGGATGCACTGGGTTGTCGAGCCAATACTGGCCGGGATCGGTAGTGGCTGCAAAAATGTGGTAAATCCATTTCCCCTGACCATTAATGTAGAAGACATGGATCTCATCATCGAAGCGGTTGCTCCGGACAAATTTGCTCCGGTAAGCTACAATGTTTAACCGGTATGGTTGCTTATATAGCTTATAGCCTTTGCTTTTTAATATTTGCCTCGTCTTATTTAGCATTAATCGATGAAATTACTGACAGCCCAAACCTGCCTTTGAGGCCTTCGTTTTCTGTAAACTCCATCACCTTCCCGAGATCCATCATCATTGGTGTTGCCTTCAACGGTTACAACCCATTTATCCTCCCATTTTTCGATAAAACCGATGTGGGCAGGCCGTTTCAGCCTGGAATACCATATCATAAACACATCGCCGGATTGAGGTAATTGTTTGATAAATTCTCCTCTCTGGTAAACTATATTTCGTTTGATAGCATAGCTGGGTACCCAAGCACTTTTAGGTGCTTCTACACCTACCTGCTGAAAGCACCAACTTACAAAAGCGGCGCACCATGCATAAGATGGACCAAAACCAACAGAAGCTAAATATTGCTCTACCCGCTCGCCCCGGTTTGCTCCCTGCTCTCTTACACCTACCTCTTTGCTGAAGGTTTGCTTTAGTAAAGTACGTTTGCTCTGCCCTAGATCACTCTGGCCAAAAGAACCACTGCATATAAAAAAGCAAAAAAGATAAAAGTAGATAGCTTTAGCTTTTGCCATTTGGTTATAGTTTTAAAGTCATTAGCAAATTCATGATCCAAATAATCATCCGAGCTAGGCCAGATCAATTTCATCAGGATTCGTACCACCCCATGAAGGATGAACAATCCAATAATCGCAAAGAGGTAGACCTGGAAAACGCCTGCATCATAGGTAGCCGCTGTAGGGTCAATGAGGTGCAGGAACCAGGTACTATTAGCCCATAGAAACAGGGCTACGAGGATAGAGGATAATTCCCTCCAAACCTTGATGTAGTTCCATAAATTCTTAATGAATGGAACCAGGTTAATTTTAATCCATTGTTTTAGTCTGTCCATTATTATATCAATTTTATATTTTGCGAAGGTGCATACACCGTTTCACCATTTCTTGTCAAGATTTGGGTAATGCCCTTATGATCATCGGTTACGTAGCCAATGATCGTGTCCGGATTCAACGGGGGAATAATATACTGGCCATTACCGGTTTTGAGCAAGGTCGGTTTTCGTACAACAGCAATGCTTAACAGATTTCTGCTATTTTGATAAGTTTTCCATTCCTGCGAAGTGGCAAATTTCCCTAAGCCTGGAATGTACCATACCTCATTGGTATTTTGTTTTAATCCGATACGTCTGAACTCAGCCCGAATTTTGACTTTAGCCGGTTCGTTATTTCGGAAAGCCACGCTAAGCATAGCGTTGACAAGCGAAGTAACCTTGACACCAAGAATCCGGATGTCTTTGAAATGTGAACTGATAGAGGAATAACCGTCTACATTTTTGATCTTTTGCAATCCGGTAAGCGCGGCAAATACGTTGCGATCGTTGGCTGCCTTAATCAGCTCGTTTGCTATGTCCCGATTGCCTTGTATGGATGTGACCTTACTACCTGCTTTTGCCCTGCCGGAAGCAATGAGCTTTGAAAAGGTACTTTCCGAAACCGTGATTGGATAACCTGCAGCCCTCAAAGCCTTTTCTGTACCACCTCCGAAAATACCGTCAGGAGTCCCATCCGGTTTAATACTGCTGGCTCGGATATGGATGGCTGATTGACCACCTACGGCCAATAAGGCATTCTGCAACATTTTTACCACTTCTCCTTTCGATCCTCGTTTCACAGGGAAACTACTACTATTGCTTTTGACGATGGCCTTCGTGTTATCCGGTAGTGCAGGGATCAGGGTCTCGGGGGTAAACGGCCGTTCGCTACGATTCATAGCAGCCGTGTCCTGCAAATAATGATAGAGTAAATATCCGCCACCCAACAGTACGCCCGCACCTAAACCATACAGGATGTACCTGTTTCTTTGCCCACCGATTTGCGGCGGAATTCCACTATTGTTATCCGATTTTTTCTTTGTTTCCATCCCTTATTATTTCGAATTGATAATCTGCATAGCAATGCCATACTCTTCGCTGTTCAGCTCTTCCATCAGATCCGCAGCCAGGTTTCTGCCGTCGTTAAGATCCCGGTAAGCTCTTTGCACTTTTAACCAGGTAGTCCGGTTAGGTATAGCTTCCAGTACCCTAAATACTGCCTCCTCATCAGTTCCCCATCCAAAATAGTTATCGTTCTCGAAAGCCATTTTAAGTTGGGTGGCGAATGCTGCCGGGTTTCCATCGGTCAACGCCTGCCGTTCCCGGACCCCCTGTTTGAAGTTTCTTACCACCGACCGAATGCCAAGAAACGCTCCAACCCCTGCACCTGTGGCAAGCAGTGCTGTAATTACCTGGCTACTTATACCAATCCTCGGCCTGCTCTGCCATGCTTTATATGCTGTCACAGGTAATGCCATGTTATTTTTTGATGCCTAGTTTAAGCTTTACCATATTCCTAATAAATGGATCGGACTTAAAAATCTTCTCCATTTTGATGATCCCCACAGCGGAGAAATTGCTAATCATGGTTTCTAATGCCTTCTTTACCTGGCCAGCCTCTACCTGATTTTTCGCTTTCACCTTTACGGCAATATCAAACTCCTCCATATTATTATGTTTGTTCTTGTTCGCTCTTAGTTTCTTCCACCGGGCTCTTCCTTTGTTTTGACTTTCTAATAGTCGCCAGTTGATTGAGATAATATATAACTTTGCGAATCAATCCATCATCTTCCTTTAGATGCTCACTTAACTGGGCGATCATTTGAATTACCTGCTCAAATTGTTCATCGGTAAACAGCTCTCTTAAATATTCTGCTATATTAAGTAGGTATTGCCGCTCTTCATCTAAAGCAGCCAGAGGCAGGTGGCCAACCTCGTCTCCACCCAGCTCCCCTAAAGTAGCCGCCAACCCCTGCATTTCTTTAGGGTATCGCTTGGCGAGGCTACCGACTGCCCCGGGCAACAAAGCCTTGCCCAACTCAACCAATCCTAGTTTCTTTATAAGCTCCTCGATCTCATTGCTTTTCTCTTCAATTGTGTCATTTGCTTTTTCCAACCGCTTCTCCAACTTTTCAATGTCCTTTTGCTGTTTGACATTCTCATATTTCAGCGCCTCAAAATCCCTTTTGAGTAATTCATCTTTTAGTAGACTGTTGACTTGATGGTGCACACCATTGAGGGTTTCTTCCTTATCCTGGTTTAGTGCATCCAGCCTTTCTTTTAATTGCTGGTTTTCCAACATCAGCCTTTGAACAGCTAATTTATCTTCCAGGGACCTATCAGGGGTAGGAATAGCAGAAACAGATTCGTGTTCGGGAGTTTCGTTTTGGCGCATCACTTGCAGATGATTTTTGGCATGGTTGAGCTTGTAATTCACATAGGAACTTTCATTTGGCAAACCCAATCGCTCCATTTCTTCATACTGCTCATCAGTTAGCCTCACCGATCCTGGTTTTCTCATTCGTTGAACCTCTTCCATCGACTCTTTTAGTTTTGCAAAATCACCTGGATAAATTTTACCTGTCTTGAATCAGCCTCATTGTTGTTGGTAATGATGATCCTATCTGCATGTTCATGTGCATTTTCTGAAAGGTTAGAATTACTATAATCATATTCCCCGTAATCAGAGCTAATGACAATTTCACTATCGGCACTTATCAAAAACCAGATCTCATTATATGCCGCTAGTTCTATTTGCTGTCCAGGTCTTAAGTTTAAATCCTGGAATAGGAGCCGATACTTGCTGAACCCCCTTTCCCTTGCCCTTCTGAGTGCATATCTAATGGCAAACTCTTCGCTCATAATTCATCAATTGGAACAGGCTCTTCTTCAATCAAAAGCCAGATCTTGAGGGTGTATTCCCCTTCAATGTCTCCAGCATCTTTGTAGGCGCCGGTAATATAAGTAGTACTTCCATCCACATGCACCGGAATAATGGCGTGATGTAAATCTGCATCTGTAAGCCCTTGGTCATCCCCCTCATCAAAACCGTCCAAATACAAAGGATCACGCATTATCACAACATCGTTCCACGGGTCGGGAATATCAAAAATATCTGCCTTATAAAATATTCCTCGTTGTTCATACAGTGACAATTCTCCCAGTTTCATCTTGGTCATGGTTAGATTAGCTCTTCATCACCTTCCCAGGGTGTATCGCTCGTGATTATGATACCTGCTACTTTGGTTTTATGGGGAAGTTTTTCTCGAAAGGTCAGGTATTCCCCTTCTGTTACCGTTAATTCAATAGGAATTAGTCTTCTTCTAATAAGACTTTTTTTTGGATTATCGCCTCCTCCCAGATTATTTTCCGATCTAATTTCCCTCATCATACTAAACCTCCTCTTCCAACAGTAGAATTACTGACACATGGTAACCATCATCAATCCTGGTTCTGGCATGGGGTTTGTCCTGGTAGCGTACCTTAACAGAAAGGTCTCCGGGTAGCACTTCCCCAAGATTAAAAAACCTTTCCCTGGGCGCCACACTGAGTGAAGACATCAGGATCCTACTCTCAAAGCCTTCAGGAAAAAGTTCTTCGCCTCCGATTTCAATGCGTTGCGCCCCCCGGTAATAAAGATTGTCCGGATAGTCTGAGGTCAGTTGGATCCCTTTTACAAACTTTGTCTTTTTAGGCAATTCCCATTTGGTAGGGCTGTACAGCTTCCCTTCTACGTCCACAAGAAAGGTGAATAGCTTTCTTGTCTCCTGTAATTGCTCTTTCATAATTTATTTTCAGATCTTAAGCTGGAACTGTGGAGGTTCCTGCCAGTACTACTTTGATCAGCGCCTTTTCCGGGGCATCATCGCCCAACTCAATCATGAATTCAAATTCTTCATCGTCCCGGATAAACCTGGGGCTTTCCAGGTAGTACGTGCCAATATTTATAGTGCTATTACCGTCGGTTACAAACTCCTGGTTAGGCCGTTCATCAATGATGATCTTTTTGTTGGCCATAAAAGTAAATACCCCATTTTGCAAACCTGCCACTCTTTTGATACTATCAAAATTGGTGGCTTTGATCAGCTGCTTCCAGGCCATATCTGATTCGGGAATCTCTCCTTCAAACTCTGCTGCCAAAAGTATGATCCGGTTACATAGAAATAGCCGGTCCTTGGGCAATTTGGCCTGGGTCACATTCGTGATTCCAATCTCTTTGGCATCCTGGGTCTCAAAAAGGTGGATAGTAGCTTTGTTACCTGCCCGCTTGATGGCATAATAAGCCCCGTCCGATAGTTGCAGGCGACCATCCTTAATGCCCTCAGCTATTTTTACCATCGCCGGATCGTACTTCTTTCCGGCATCTCTTAGTGCCAGGTGTGCATTTACGATCTCCAAAAACTGCTCTCTTGAATTTTTTCTCATCATTTTCATATCTCAATTATTTCTTATATCTCAATCATTTTTTTCAAGCCACCGCGTTCAATTCCAGCGCATCTTCTCCGCCATTTAGCTCCTGAATATCCAAATTGCCTATTTGCCCATTCAGTTTTTCCCCGGTGATTTCACTGCTTCCATGGGTAGACGGGTCGGCACCATCAGGGAGGGTGCCCTCCTCTAACTGCCGAATGATTTCATCGACCTCACTAGTATCGAAATTGCCCTTATCAATCACCTGACCTCCCACAAAAACCAATGGGCTATCTTCCGGGGCCCCAAGGCCAAGCTTCTTTCCTAAAGAAGGAGACAGCTTGTCCAGGTATACTTTCCTTCCCAGTGCTTGTAGCGAACTGATGGCACGGGCTTTAGCATTTTCCACTTCATCCTTAAAACCGTCTATTCCGTTTACAGTAGTGTCCGCCCGTTTACCGGCAAAACCATTGGAGGCCACCATGCCCACTCCCGCGGAGGTAAGCCAATCATAGCTGTACCATGCACCTCCAAATATGATAATGGTACCCAACCACAGCGAATGCCTGCCTGCTGCGGATCCTGCTACCATACCAACCAATCCTGATCCCAGGTTTTTACCTGATTCCAGCAGGCTATCTTTTACATTTTGTTTTGTTTCTGCTTTCATGATATTCTTAATATTTAACTTCAGATCTAATGATTACAGGAGTGCCATTGGGGTGAATTTTTGGACACTTCTCTTGTGTTTCTTTTTCTTGATTGAACCCTTTTTCTTACCCCTTGCACTCATGAACCGACCTAATTCATCTCTGGGTAGTTCCTTCTTTTTGAGAATGCCATCAACGGATGACCCTTTGGTTTTGCTACTGGATTTTTTCACAGCATACCAAATACCTCCTCCGGCCAGTAATACTCCAGCTCCTATTAAAAGTGGCGTTTGATTCTTTTGTAACCAAGACCGTTCTCCGTTAGGTGGGGTTCGGTTTTCGGTTGTAGCTGTACGTTCGGTGCTTATGTCTATATCAGCTTGCTTTGGGATATTTGCGGTGATTTTCTGGGTTGTTGTTTTAGGGATGTTTTTGGCTATTTGAAAGCCCCGCGGGGTAAACCTCTGCAAAGCATTTGGAATGGCTTTGGCAGGTCTTGGGGTGATAGTATCCGGGACGTTAACAGGATTCGAAGGTTTAGGTAAAGTGATCTGTTGTTGGGTACGGGTGTTCGATCCCGGTAGGCTAATCAAGCTCTGTGCTTGTGTTTTCACATTTTTAGCTTTATCAAATACGCCACTTATCTTATTGAGCAAAGCCGATACCGTAGCAACTGCCCCAGAAGCCGCCGCTATGGCAGCTCCGGAGGCAGGCTCTCCCAGTCCCTGAACAGCTACTTCATCATTTATAAAGGCCTCTACTAAGTCCGGATCAGCTTCTACGATAAACTGTTCGAAAGGATCGGTAAATTCATCGGTAGGATCAAGGTCCGCAGGGTTCCCCAATGCAACCCCACTCAACGGTACGGCTTTATCGTTATTCCCTTTTCCGGTTAGAATGGCTCGTTTCAGATTGGATTTTTTACCGCCGGCCAGCTCGTAGATCTTCTCTGCTTTTGCCACTGCCTGTTTTAGCTTGGCAAAGCCTGACATGCTAACGCCTCGTTTACGTGCTTCCGCATCCGACAGGTAGCCGAAACGCAGCCGTTCCGCTGCTTTCATCAGGTTGACCTTCATTGCCAGCAGAAAGCCATTGCGCAGGAGAATTGTGGCCGGGTTTACAAACCGATTGAATGTTTTAAGGGCGGGTTTTAACACCTTCTTACCAGTGAACTTGGCCGCTTTGCTAGCTCCTCTAGCCACCGGCTTTACGACTTTCTTACCCACAAACTTTGCTGCATTTTTGAGCCCTCGTCCAATCTTCTTTAAAAAACCTAGCTCACCCAGACCGTCTACAACGTACAAGTTCTCCTCGGCATCCGCATACATCACCACATTGCCTTCTTCGTCTTGTATCTCATATACTATATCGGGGCCATGTACATATCCCAATGCTTCCAGTGCTTCGACTTGGGATGAGCTAAATCCTTCCTTAACTTCTTCATAATTTATGTCCTGGATATCGATGTTATCGAGTCCTGATGCTTCTATTCCGTCTAATCGATGTAATTCCATAATTGCTTAATGTTCAATTTCCAATAGTTTATAAGTCCCGTAACCTATACCTGCCGCCAGTAACAGCTTTATCCAAAAACCTGAACTGCTCCGCAAGGCGTAGTTGTTTTGTTCAGTCATTGTCATAGATGGCTCCGGCTGATCTTTTTCCCTCGATACTTCCACCGGAGCATTAAATTTTGATATAAAAAGCTTTGGAGTTTTAGAAGTATCTTTTCTCTTCGATACTGTTTTGATAATCAACCTGCAGGGTACTGTATTGCTTTTGCCTGATGTGCCGGTTTTTTGTTTGACAATCTTTCTAAGTGGTAGTTTAGGTTGCTGCAAGGAGAATATACCCAAATCGTCTATCAGATCTGCCGAATCTACCCCGCTGACTATTATTGCTGACAGGCCGTGAATTTCTCCGACCTGTTTGCCGCGCTGCATGTCGAAATCCCGGTAATCAGAAAATGGCACCTCATAATCAAAGTGATCGGTGACACAGTCGATGGTGATATACCCTGGCGGAGCTGACCATTGACCGCTTATGACATTAGTCGGTGTCAATGACGCTTTGTTGAATTTACCGTCGGGGGATGGGCCTACCGTTAACTGTGTGTTGTCTGTTTTAGCGGTGGCACAAGCTTCGGTGGATACCACCGGATAGATATGCTGAAAATACCTTTTGCCATTGTATTTGGTGATCCTGATGCTGTGGGGAATACCCAGGTTAGTGAGTATGCTGGAAATAAAAACCGTGTAGCAGTCACAATCTACCCCCTTCTTACGATCTGCCCAGGTACGGGAAGGCCTGCGCACTTGCTCAATACCAGTTTTATCTCTGTGATAGTTAATATGGCTATACACAAACTCCCAGATGTTGCGGCAGGTTTCCTTCAGGTATTTACCCTTCAGTAGTTGAGCCAGTAGTTTTGTATCTTCCTTTGTTTCCCAAACCAGGTCTCTTATCAGGTTGATGGTATGATGCAGTTTCGCTTTACCCGCTTCTTTGATGACCGTGTCCTGCTTAGCGCTTTTGGGGAAAAGCTTATCATATTCCTGGCCGGGTTTTATATGTCTTTTTTGTAATGCCTGCATCAGATGTTAAGTTTGATGGCTTCCTCTTTCACATAAGGGATTTTGTTTACAGTGGTGGACGTGACGGCTACAATGTCCAGCTCTACTTTCTCGCCACTCCTTATCCTTTTTACAAGATCACCTCCCAAAGCCTGCATCAGCAAAAACCAGCCTGCTGATTGGATTTCTACTTCAAATGACTGCTCACCGTGGCTCGGTATACTGATCACTTCATTTCTGACGATAGAGGTGCCAAGTGATGTGCCTTTGTAGATGATGTTTACAAAAGGGTATCGCATATTCAGCTCGATAGGATTGGGGTTTTGCAGCAATACCGTGGCCTTCAAAGTGATTCCCGAAAGCCCCACCTTATGCACCCTGACTCCCGTTCGGGAATTGATGGTATCTGCTGCCCTATTTAACCGAAGCAAATAGCGCAAAGCCAAAAATGTAGCCACTCCTCCTGCAAACCATTTGAGCATAATTTTTTTGTTTTTCACCAAATGAAAATTATTTCTCCCTCAGGATCAATAGGGCCTGGCAAGGCCTGTTTTGTTCCGGGTTTTTCTGGGGAAAAATGGTAAATTGGGGGAATTGAAGGGTTTTTGTGTGGTTTTCTGGCAAAGGTTGGCTCTTCAATCTTTAATGATCTTAAACGGTTTAAAATGGACCATCAGATTTCAGAAATTCAGTTCATCAGTAAGGCGGAATTGGCCCGCCAATTCGCGATCAGTAGGGAAACGTTACGAGTAAAGTTGAAAGAAATACAAGGACTCAATACGGGTAGGAGGCAGTTGCTATATCCTTATGAGGTGAGGATGGTGTATGAGGCCTTCGGAATTATCTAACAATTAAGAACTAGAA
>NZ_JBXEQE010000052.1:0-20216 GCF_056858335.1 Agaribacillus sp. DX54 | reverse complement strand
AAATGTATTAGTCGCTTCAGTTACAAACTGAAGCCAATGGGGGAGTCCGGATTACCTGCTACCCCAAAGGCTTCATGTTTTCTTATAATTTATTAAGGTAGGTTATCAAAAATTTCCGGTAATGAACCAAATTAAACCGGAACTACTTTGCCGTAAAGCCAAATTCAGCCGGTATGGTTTCGAGTTTAAAACTAACCCTCAAGATCGTCTCAGTTAATTCAATCAAGGTAAATTCAATAGTTTCTGAATCAGTATCAGTTAAGATAATCACTGTTGCATCATCATTTAGTTTCCATGATCCAGAGACAGTTCCAACCTGGTCGGGGGAACACTTAATCTTATTATCAACAGTAAATGCCCCATCAAAAGTGAAAGTCCATTCATTATCTCTTTCACATTCTTCCGTTATTTCAACGCCTTCCTCTTTGTGAGAGTTCACAACCCATGTTTTGGAGGAGTCTGCGGTTAGTAAAGTAATTTTGGCTGCTTTGGGGTCAGCTTGTTCCTCATCGTCATCACCGCAAGAAACCACGAATACGGGAAAAATCAGGATCAATATTGAAAAAGCGATCAGTTTATGATATTTCATGATAAAAAAATTCAGTTTATGAAAAAATTATGCTAATTGAAAAAAAGTTCGAATTTAGTCAATTCTTTTAACCTGTCCAAGCCTTTTTTCAGATTTTGTTGCTGTTATTTTCAGCAATTCTCAGGCAAATGGCACACAATTACAGATTAAAAGCATGATAAACAACAACTTAAACCAAAAAGTGGCACTTAACCTGGATAAAGAGGCAAAAGCTTTATCCGGGAAGTCAAAACGATACTTGTCTCCTGCTTTTCATCCTTTTAGCAATCCAAAAGACTGTCAAGAAATTTATCCAGTTCATTTCCTTTTGCATACTGAAGTGTTTTTTCTCCCGCTCTTAATAAGGCTTCTACATTTTGCGGGGAAGCCTCGGACAAACCCGGGGCATAATTTCGATCCTCTTCCGGCACATCTATCCTTAAATAACCATTTGAATCATCCGGTTGCCGCGTTTTATAGATTTGATCCATCTGAAATGCTACGGTACCAATACTGCCATCCATCATAATTTTCGGCATTGATTTGGCCCATTTCAGAAGATTCCACCTACTACTTCTTTCCTTCCCCCCAAGCTCAAATCCTCCACCTCCGGTGCCGAGAGAAAGAACATACATATCATTGATCGATGGGTGATCATTGTTTCTGTCTTTGAAGTTTGTTTTTCGGGCTTCTGCGTAAGCACACATTAACGGATTATTGGCAAAAATACCCCCATCCAAATTGATCATATCCAAAGCCTCTCCGTCTTTGCCTGCATCCGGAGCAATGTTTTTTATTTTCGCCGGTGGAAAAAAAGTTGGCGCTGCAGAAGTAGAGCGAGCTACATCCCGCACAAAAAACTCTCTTTTTGTGGTGTCCTCGAGACTCGTAAAAAAGAAGGGGTTTTTACTATTCATATCGTAGGTCGGCACCAGACATGGTTTTAGCAAATTACTGATCAAAGTATCTCCAAACCTTTTTTCCAGCAGATCTTCTAAATAACCCGGATCGAACTCTGTAGCATTCCGCAGTCCCCACAATCGTCTAAAATTTCCTTGCCTCGAAGCATTAAATATGTTATATCCTTCATGGATAAAAAATTCAAGTGCTTCTGAGGCTGTAAATTTTGCCTTGCTCCTGTCTTTATCCTGAGGAGTTAAATAAATACAAGCCAAAATACCTCCCGTACTGGTACCCGCAATAAGATCAAAATGATCGGCAATAGTGGTTCCCGGTACCTTTTTCTTCAGGTATTCTTCAGCGTATTTAATGATTATCGCCGGAATAACTCCCCGGATACCGCCCCCATCCAGTGACAAGATCCTAACCTTTTTTTTATTGTTCATATTTGTTTCTATATAAAAAAGTATCCCTCAGCTATTTGCGATGAAGGTCTTGGTATGAGTTGATATTGGTCTCTGAGCATCCTGTATTAAGTGCTTGCGAAGGCTTAAGAATTGGTCACTTTAAACGCTTAATCATGGTAATCCTAACCGGTTCCATCGATTATTCCCCAGCTTGATCATATAGTTGATCCCTCTTTTGATAAGTGAAACGTACGCTTACCGGTAGCTCCGTTAATTATAATCCCTGATCACCGCTAAATAAAAGCCATTGATAAATCGTGCTACAGCCCGGGAGGCCTTAATCTATACGCTTTTGAAAAGCAGGTTAAAAAAAAATCCTTTAACAGTGCCTGTTTATGGTTAACTGAAATGATCGATCTATGGAAGGTGAAGTCAGGTAATGAGCGTCTATTTAACATATTTCTTTATCTTTCTTAGCGTAAAATCGGTTTTATTAAAAGTCATCTGGATAACAATATTACGGCAATTTAACAATATTTTTTTAGTATGAAAAGGGTGGCAAACCTATCAGAACTGCGAAACCGAAAGCTAGCGTTCAAGCTCAGAAATCACAACAGAACAGGACGGTCAGCGGTAATGTGACCGATGAAAATGGTGGACCTTTAGCAGGAGCTACTGCACGAGTTCAGGGAACAACTATTGGATCTATCACTGACGCAGATGGAAATTTCAGATTCAGCATCCCTGAAACAATGATAGAAAGTGCTCAAGCCGATGGAGAAGAACTATTTCTTGAAGTTTCTTATGTTGGTTTTGGGGTAGAAGTCATCGCCATTGGTAGCCGAACCACTTTTGATGTATCGTTGCTTCCCTCTTTAGAATCATTGCCAGGGGTAGAAGTCGTCTCTACAGGCTACTACGAAGTAGAGCAGCGCATCAACCCTGGAAACATCGCTAAGGTAGATGCTCAAACTATAGAGCAGCAACCTGTTACAGACCCTCTATTGGCAATTCAAGGTCGAGTTGCTGGGGTTCAGATACAACAATCATCCGGATTTCCTAGCGCTGAAATAAAAATCAATATAAGGGGTTTAAATAGTTTGCGAAACGGTCAGGACGGTTTTCCAAATGCTAACCTCCCATTTTTTGTAATTGATGGAGTTCCTTATACGCAAACCTCACTCAATAGCGATAAGCTCTCCTTACCAAGAGGGAATCCTCTTTCTAATCTACGTCCTTCCGATATTGAAAGTATTGAGGTATTAAAGGATGCTGATGCTACTGCAATCTATGGTTCAAGGGGTGCAAACGGTGTTGTACTCATTACCACCAAAAAAGGTAAAGCGAGAAAAACTCAAGTTGGTGTCAATTTTTCTACAGGTATCGGTCAGGTTGCTAATAAGGTAGATCTATTGAATACACCACAATATCTTGCCATGCGTCAAGAAGCACTTGAAAATGACGGTCTCTGGCCAATGCTAAGTCCCGCTGATTCTGCAGCCTACCCTGATTTATTTCTGTGGGATCCTACTCGAAATGTGGATTGGCAGGAAGAATTGTTAGGAGGAACTGCGAATCAAACAGATGTAGGCATAGCTATCTCAGGTGGGTCAAGCACTACTCAATTTCTTTTTCGAGGGAATTTTTTCCGCCAGACTAACGTAATACGCTACGACGATTCCTCATTCGATGGCGTAATTAATTTTTGGAATACTGGTATAACTGAGCTTATTTAAGGTTTGGTTATAATTTTAAGGGTAAGTATATTCTAAATTTGACAGGTAGAAGAGATGGCTCATCAAGGTTTGATCCTAATAATCAATTTGGCAACTTTGGTGCAATCGGAATAGCGTGGATTTTCTCTGAAGAAGCATTCATCGATAGTGTGCCAGAATTCCTTTCTTTTGGAAAGCTAAGGGGCAGCTATGGGACAACAGGTAATGATCTTATTGGGGAGTACCAGTTTCTAGACACCTATGGGACCACTTCGAGGCCTTACAACAATCAAACTAGTTTAATCTCAACCCGTGCCCCGAATCCAAATTTCTCATGGGAAATAAACAAAAAATTAGAGTTTGGTCTAGAGTTCGGCCTTTTTAAAGATAGGCTTTTCATGTCGACTAGCTGGTTTAGAAACAGAAGTGATGATCAATTAGTGGGACGACCTCTACCTGCGACAACCGGCTATGAAGTTCAACAGTTCAACTTTCCGGCACTTATTGAGAACAGAGGGCTTGAAATAGAACTTAGGTCTACCAATTTAGTAGTAAACAGCTTCACTTGGTCTACAAGTTTAAACTTCACAAGTTTGAGAAGCGAACTTGTCGAATTTCCTAATATTTCAGACTTTCCTGTTTTTGACAACCGTTATACAGTCGGGGAATCACTGTTCGGCCGAAAACAATTCACACCTATCGGTGTAAACCCGGAAACAGGCATATACGAATTTGCAGATGTAAATAACGATGGATCAATTTCTGATTTCGATCGTCAGGAGTTCGTAGAAACTAGGCAAGATTACTTTGGTGGTGTAAACAATAGCTTTTCATGGAAAAGTCTTAAGCTCGATATCCAGATTCAATTTGTAAAGCAGAAATCCTTTGATCCGTTATTAACAAGTTTGCCTGGAACTCAGGCCAATACATTTACAAGTGTTTTGGACAGGTGGCAGGCTCCCGGAGATATCAGCAAAAATCAACGTTTTACCAATTCAAATAGCGCCGCACGTACAGCTTATTTCCGCTACTGGAGATCGGTGAACTCTTCTTTCGTCCGCTTACAGAATGTTGCATTTTCCTGGGCATTACCCCAAAAATGGTGTCAAAAAGTGAAGGTGGACAATGCCAACATTTATGTTCAAGGGCAGAACCTATTTACAATTACAGAGTATGAAGGTATCGATCCGGAAACCGGAGCATTCGGACTACCTCCATTGAGATTAATAATCACAGGTGTTCAACTAACATTTTAAAAATTATGAAAATCTTTAAATATAACTTCAACCTTATTTTTTTATACTTAATTATTTGTTGTGTGTGCATGAGTTGTGAGGATTTTGTTGAAATAGACCCTCCACGTAACGAAATGATCAGTGATAATGTCTTTCAGGATGATGCTTCAGTCCTGGCTGCAATCAATGGTGTTTATAGTTTAATCGTAAATTCAGGTCTCTTTACAGGGGAATTAGAAGTGCACACAGGGACAGCCAGCGATGATATGGATAACTTTTCGTCAAGTATTGCAAATCAGGAATTTGCTTCAAATGAATTATCCCCGGCAAATACCGTATTGTTTTCAGAATGCGGGTCTTCTCCTTTTGAGGTCATTAACAATACCAACTTGATTATCGAATGAACATTTCATGCTGAAATTATTATTGATCCTAATAGGTCTGGGTATTTACACACCTACCTCTTCTCAGAATCTTACAACAGGCGATCCTGCACCTTTCTTGGATGTTTTTAAGTGGATTAAGGGAAACCCGGTAAAAAAATTCGAGAAAGGAACTCCTTATGTGATTGAATTTGGCGCTACATGGTGTGGCCCTTGTAAGGCAGCAATTCCTGGCTTGACCTCATTATCAAAAAAACATCAAGGTAAAGCAGTAGTGATGAGTTTCTTCGTTTCTGAGACAAGCCTTTCGGGCGGTTTAGATTTTGACTATTACATAAAGAGGGTACAGAAATACGTTTCTAAGCATGAAATTTCGTACCTCACAGCTATGGACGGCCCAGATGAAAAGTTGAAAATTAATTGGATTGAACCAACTAATTCAGCAGGCGTACCGAAATTTTTTGTGATAGATACTGATGGTTATATTGCCTACATTAATCATGGATACAATCAATATGCTATCAAGGAAATAAATGCCCCTTTTATAGATGCAACTGGGTTTGAAGGTAAGATTGATTACAGTATTACATCAGAAGAAGCTAACAGCATCTTTTATAACAAGGATGAAACAAGCTTTAGTAAATCAAAAGCGTATCTAAAAAAGTTAGGACTCTATTTAGAGAAAGGTACCCATCCAATGAAGGTAGTGGTCATCCGAGATCCTAAACAGATCAAGGTAATAGAGAAATAGGATGATGTTTGGAAAGGCAAAGTACGTATCATCAAAAAATCTGATGGAGGTTTTACCCAAAAAGTAAAGCTGCTTTCTGATGAGCCAATAATAAAAGGTTACATCGCCTGTACAGTTTGTTCGGAAGATACTGGTCAATGTGTTTTACCCGAAGATGATTTTGAATTCAGAATAGAATCTAACAAGTGACAAATGAAGTAACCATATGGTACAGAGTATGAGGTATAAACCGCTAGCGCGCTTTCTTATCACTTTCCGACCAGCCAAAGTTATTCGCCTATCCTTTTCATACGTGAAATAACTTTTTTATTCATTCCTGGCAAGACGACTAATTCAGCTCCGAACCGGTTTAAGTTCAGCAAAGCGTAACTTAACACCTTCCCATATCAGCAAGTTTTTAACTGCACCATTCAGGGGATACTGATTTTCACCAAAAAGGTATTATTTTTATCCTCTGAAATTTGGGTATTAGGAAATATCTGTTTGTTCAGTAGTTATGTGCAACTTTAGTAAATAGCTCAAAGACACTTTTTGCCAAATGACAAATTTTGAAAAAATGACTTTTATAACTTGCGTCTATGGAAGAGTTTATAGAATACATTTTACATTTCGGTAATTTAAACCAACAGCAAACAGACCTTATTACTAAAAAGGCGACTACTCAGAGACTTAATAAAGGCGAATATTTTTCGGAAGCCGGAAAAATATCAAAACGCTTTGGATTCCTTGTGGAGGGCGTAATTCGTGTCTGCTACTACAACAATAAAGGTGATGAAATCACCAAATATTTTATCGAAAAGGAGAATATAATCGTCGATTTCGAAAGTTTTGACAAAGAAATACAATCCACAGCTTATGTACAGGCTGTAACCGACTGCAGCATCGTCTGTTTTACTAAAAAAGATTGGCAGGAACTACTGCAAACCATTATTGGATGGGACAGTATTCAGTATAAAATGGTTGCGAAAGCCTACATGCAAAAAGTGGACAGAAGAAGTCCTTTGGTTTCGCAAGATGCTACCGAACGTTATTTCAAATTCCTGGAAGTGTACCCTAATGTGGTGAATGAAATACCACTTTCCTACATTGCGTCTTACTTGGGCATTACACAATCATCGCTCAGCCGGATCCGAAAAAATATTGAATAAACTGTTTTTGCCATATGGCAAATGATTTCATTTTTACCGGAAGTACTTTTGCATAAGTAAGTTAAATGTAAAAAAAGTAAAAGCATGAAATCAGTATTAATAACCGGTGCCAACAAAGGAATTGGATTTGAAACAGCAAGGCAATTGCTAAAAGAAGGCTTATACGTGTATTTAGGAAGCCGAAATATAGAAAATGGCTTGAAAGCTGTGGAAAAATTAAAAGTTGAAGGGTTTAATCAGGTAGAATTCATTCACATCGATATCACAGACGAAGCTTCTATTGCATCGGCCCGTACAACCATCGAAGAAAAAGCAGGGAGTTTAGATGTGTTGATCAATAATGCCGGAATTGCCGGTGCTTTCCCACAAACAGCATTAACCACGGATACAGATAATTTCAAAAGAGTATTCGACACGAACCTTTACGGAACGGCAAGAGTGATTCAGGCTTTTATGGATATATTGAAAAAGTCCCCGGAACCTCAACTTATCAATGTAAGTTCCAGCATCGGATCGTTATCCTTGCACAATGATCCCGACTGGCAATATTATGATGATGCCAATTCATTTGCAGTGTATTCATCCTCCAAAGCAGCATTAAATATGTACACCATTACATTGGCCTACGAGCTTAGAGATAGTAATGTAAAAATAACAATGGTAGACCCGGGCTACACCAAAACCGACTTTAATGGACATCAGGGCACAGGAACTGTAGAAGATGCCGCTACCCGTGTAGTGAATGCCTTGCTACATAACCAACGGCAGAGTGGAAGCTTCATAAGCGAAGAAACCAATCCTGAAACGGGAGAAATTTCCTGGTAAAAAGCGGCACATAACAATTAGGCTCTAATGAACTGCGGCCTTACCGCACATCCTTAAAGCCTGGTTGTTTTTTACTTTTTACGAGAAAGGAAGAAAGTGCCTTTTTCGTTATTAATTGTCAGGAAGTTGCGTGATTCGGAAACTTTGAAATGCCCTGTGTATTGGAGATTTTTATAAAATGTTCCTTTTCTGTCATCGCAACACACTCTTGTACAGGGGATATTTTCTGATAATATTTCATTCGATTCAATTGACCAACCAACCTCTCAACCAACAACTATTTACCTCCAAATTATATCGAATACTGGTTTTGGTGATAATGAGATTATATTTCCCTTGTTCGGGTATTAATGTTTGATTATGCTTTTCAATTTTAATCAATTCCCATTCACCGATTAAACGTTCATCCATTGGCGCATAGGATGAATGAATTAAAAAGAAGAATATGATCGTAATCCGATCTTATTTGTAAAGAATTAAGCTTTTGTCAATATTTTCAATGACAACACATTACACCATTTTGAACGATTTCAAACAAAAAAGAGGCCGTCTCAAAAGTAATTTGAACGGCCTCAGTTTTTTGTATTGTGGATTTTTCTCAGGTAGGTACCCGAATATGTTTACCCTTTTGAGACAACCTCAAAAGTAGCGGCGAGGGGGAAGGTATCGAACCATGCCATCACAGATTTGCTGAAGGTTTTAACATTTTGCAATGCAACTTAAAAACTTAGCAGTTTTCTGTTAGAATCTTTATAAATTTCTTAATTCGTTAAGTTTACCCAAATTATCAAAAATAGCGTTTGATAATCAAGTGACTCCTGAAAGGAATTGACCTCTTAAACCGGTGACTTCTCCTAAAACTTGGATGGTTATTTTTGGAGTAAAGGATTTTATGCATTCTATAATCAGGATCAACCCAATAAGGTATGATTATTGTTGAATAAAATTATGCCTCCACTTAGAATTGACTAACAAACAGTACAGCAACGATGCAAAAAGCGTTTCTTTTTATATTGTTACTTCTTGTAGTAATTATTCCTTCATTTGGTCAAATCAAAATCAGGGGAAACGTTTTAGATCAGGTCAACAGAAAGCCTATTTCATTTGTAAATATTGGGATATTAAATTCTAACGTTGGAACAATTTCTAATGATGATGGAAGTTTTGTTATTCGTATCCCCAAATCTTATTTAAAGGATACTTTAATATTTTCAGCTATTGGTTATGGGAGAAGGTCTATTCCTGTTTCCTCTATTTCTGGAAACGAAAGAATTACAATATCACTGCGCGAAAGAGTGATCAATCTGAAACCTGTTATGGTCTCTGCTAAAAGGGAAAAGAAGATTGACTTTCGGTTGGGAAATAGACACCATTATGGCCGTATATTGTATGCGGACTCAGTTGCTGCCGGAAGTGCAATTGCCCTGTTAATTGAAAATAAGCATCCGAACTATTATCCCAATCTAACTTATCCTGTTTTTGTTGAAAAAGCTCTTTTGAAAATACATAAGAACACCGTTGGGGAATTTAAAGTGCGGGTGAGGCTTCTTGAGGTCGATAGTACAAACCACAACTTGCCAGGTAAAGATATACTTAATGAAAGTGTGGTTGTAAAATCGAGAATAAAAAAGGGTTGGCTAACGTTTGACCTCTCATCTTATAATCTGAAAATTGCACAACCTCGCTTCTATCTAATGTTCGAATGGATCATGGAAGATAAAGATCGTCTTGCCTTAATGGACCAATATGTTCAATTTAAAAAACAAAATCCTGACAAGGTTTCGGTAGATACATCTATGGTAAATGGCGAAAAAATACTAGTAAACAGCTATCGTGGTTTTACAGCAGGAACATTATTTGCTGCATCCTATGCTCAGTTTAACCTCGATAGATTTACATGCTACTACAGACTTAATAGTTTTGGAGAATGGAGGATTGCTCCTGCGATCCTCACCGCTCGGATACAAGTAAGTAATCAACCTGGCTTGAAACCAGTTGAATCCGGAAAGAACAGGTCTGACAAAGAACTTAATTGTCAGCAACCTACACCGAATTGCAAAGCCATAAAATTAGCAGAACAGTTCTTGAATGAACATTCGGTAGAGGGTATGCAACTTACTGTAAGTGTTAAAGGTGCAATCGTACTTTCAAAAGGGTTTGGATATTCTGATATCGCAAAGAGTAAACCCGTGACCACATCAACACAATTTAGGGTAGGAAGCGTTTCGAAAGCACTTAGTGCTGCCGCTCTCATTAAATTAGAGGGAGACAATAAACTGGACCTTGACGTTCCTGTCCAACAATACATTCCCTCATATCCCCAGAAGAGATATAAGATCACCACCCGGCAATTGGCTGGTCATTTATCTGGGATTCGGCATTACAAAGAGAATAACATAGACGATTTAATTAGAAAGGAGCATTACAAGAACGTATTGGATGCTATTTCTATTTTCGAAAATGACACTTTACTTTTTAAACCGGGCACGAAATTTCTCTATTCTTCCTATGGTTGGAACCTGGTAGGGGCTGTTATTGAAAGAGCCTCGAATCAAAATTTTATTCGTTATATGCATGAGCATATCTGGCAACCACTTTCAATGTTACATACCTATGCGGATGTGGCTGATAGCATTATGCCTTATAAAAGCAAATTCTATTTGGCCACTGGCGAAGAGTCGGTGACCTATGACCTGAGCTATAAATATCCATCAGGAGGATTACTTTCAACTACTGAAGATTTGGTAAGGTTTGGTAATGAATTGTTACTAGGCAATTATCTTGATAGAACATTGAAAAAACAGTTGTTCGAAACTCAATCTACTATTGATGGGAAAGCCACAAAATATGGTTTAGGATGGAATATAGGAAAGGATCGAAACGGACATACGATTTGGTTTCATATCGGTAATTTACTTGAAGGAAGTGCTTACCTGATTTTATATCCTGATGATGATATAGTGGTTGCCTTTCTGGCCAATTCACAGAAGGGACTTTCACTTGACATCCAAGGTATTGGAGAGTTGTTTTACGGAAAATGAAAGATGTCTTATAATTGAACAGATTAGCTTCCAAATGTAAAAATGAAACCGTATCAATATCTGATTGAAAAGTACAGATGAGCAAATTACTGATTGATACAAACATTGTTCTGGATTTGCTTGCTAAACGAGAACTATTTCATGAAAGTGCTGCCCAAATATTTTCTCTCGCCGATAAAAATAAACTTAAACTGGCTTTAAGCTCTTTGACCTTTGCAAATACCAACTATGTTTTGACTCGCCTTAAAACAGCGAGGGAGGCCCGAAATATTTTGAGGAGATTCAAGATTCTTGTCCCGGTGTTGTCACTTAACGATAAGATTGTTGATTTGGCTTTAAATGATGATGGTTTTGGAGATTTTGAAGATGGGTTGCAATACTATACAGCAATAGAAAACAATCAGGATGTACTAATCACTCGTGATTTAAAAGATTTCAAAGCCGCAAAAATTCCGGTGATGACAGCAGAAGAGTATTTGATTTCAATAGATAAATCTGCTGACAGCTAATTGAAGATCAACCTAAAACTAAAACAAGGCAAAAGCTTTTTATTAAGGTCATCTTAGCAGATGTATTTTTCCTCAACCATAAAATATTTCCACGTATTGATACTTTTCGAACGATTTTAAACAAAAAAGCACAAAACTTAACGTTTCGTGCAAAAAGTAGCGGCGAGGGGGCAAATATCGAACCTTGTCATCCCAGATTTGCAGAGTATTTTAACGTTTTCAAGTACTGCTTAAAAATTTTTAAAAATCCTTTAAGTTTTTTATCATTTTTATAATGCCGTCAAAAAATGCCCAATCTTGGGTATTGCATGTTTAAGTCCGCTAAAAGATATTGGTTTGAAATTAGTTTAGATATATTAAAAGGTACAAAAGAAAATGTTCAGAGATATCCACTTGCCAAAAAACATCTATGAGAGTAAAACCGTTGATCCCACCTTAAGGCAATTTGAAGGTCTACACGACTATCTGTTCCAGGAACTGGTCGCTGATCGGGGTTGCCGAGGCGAGAGTCAGGTAAAAGATGAAAAGTTAAGCATTCTCAAACCATCAGCCAAAAAGTTATTAGCCTATCAGCAAACCAAGCATCGCAAGAAATTTAGGAAACATAGATTGTCTTTATGTCAACTGTCACTACCAGTTATTTAATAAAACCACTTTTTAAGGGATGACCAGCTATGAATGCATGGGGTTATCTGTAAGGAAATGATAGTGGGGATTGGAAGGTCCACCACGATGTTTAAATTTTTCTTTGTGACTTATGCGTCGGCAAAGTACTGTACTTTTTACTCTCTACGGTTCATAGCTATATCGCTAGGCATAATTGAATTTATTACAAGATATAGATGATATATGATAAATTTTGAAAACTCATTGTTGCATCAACTAATTTCTTCAAGAAAAACCACAAATGAAGATGGAAGGCCAACGTACTGGTTCGATCAACCTTATCATCTATACCTTGAGGAAAAACAAGCTCAGACATATTTAGAGATGATTCATGCCGAGAAATTTTCAAAGAAACTTCATGAACCCGCAGAAAAACTTATTGAAACCTACAGAAAAGATATATTAAAAGAATTCCCCAAATGTTTTGAATTCTATGACCTTGGTCCTGGTCTTCCAACTAAAACGATTCCTTTGATTAAAGAGCTTCAAGAAAGTAATAGAACGTTTAAATACATACCTGTCGACATAAGTAAAAGCTTTTTAGAAATAACTGAAAAAGAGATTTCTAAATATGGGATAGCTAGTAATCCAATTAACTGCCTTTTTGAAAGTTTGCCAGACCAGCTAGATTATTCATTAGATACCGATCGCCTATTTTTTATTGGATTAACTTTCAATAATTATAGACCAGATAGTATTCTAAAACTCCTGCGTAAAATGGCAGGGCACAAAGGTGTATGTCTAATAATCACGGAATACTACACACAAGATAAAATAGAAAGCATATTGATTCCGTATAAGGATATTTATGCTGAAAAATTCAATTTTTTGGCTCTTGAACTAATTGGTTTCTCAAAAGACAATGTTCAATACTTCACTAGATTCCAGAACAATAGGATTGAAATGGGTTTTGAATTAAAGGAGGATCAAATTTTGGGCAATCAAACTATTAAGCAAGGAACGACAATAGTTACCGCCATTTCCTATCGATATACAAAAAACACATTAACTAATGTTATTGGTAAATATTTCAATCATTTTACATACTACGAACTTGAGACTGATACTACTATCAGTTTAGTAGCATTCAAGCTCTACCCAAAAAGAATACAGAAATGACAGTCGCCAACTATATAGAAATATGCGGTTTTTTCATAACACTTATTGGTGTAATCTATGCTCTTACCAGATCATATAGAAATTCTGAAAACAAAGAGGAGAAAACCGCAAACCAAAAATTCGCACTAATTATAGGGGCTTTAGGTACAATAATGACCTTAGTAATTAGCATTCGTTATGACTACATAGGTAAATTCCTAGAGAATAACATTGTAGAAAAGGACCCTACTGCTTTTAAAGTTGGTCAGGCCGTCGCCAATTCAAACTACCAGATCAAACAAAGTTCTGAAAAATTAACTAAACTCATTTATAACAATAAGCTGGACGAAATTAATGAACTATTGGAACAAGTAAATGACAAGGAATTTTTTGTTGCAAGTAGTGAATTCTCCGAATATGCTCCCAAAATATTTGAATTAGCGAAGAGTAACTCCAAGATAATTGCCACGAGTTATATTAAACCAGATGATTGGTGGAAGACTAATTGGGGCGAGAATTATTTAAATAAAAACTATGAGGCCATAAGCGATAGAAATTGCACAATTGATCGAGTCTATATATTTCCGGATTCAAGTGAATTTAAAGCAATGGAAGAGCTAATGAAAATTCAAAAATCAAATGGAATAAATGTATTCTGGGCTATGGCTGATGAAATTCGAGATAAAGTAACAAACAAGTATCATATACTAACTCAAGACATAATTATTGTAGGAGACATGCTATCTGCAAAGCTTTTTTTAACTGATAATAGGGAACCTACACACATAATTTTCTATACGGATAAAAAAGCTATTTCAAAAATGAGAAATAACTATGATAGACTGAGAGCTTACATAAAAGAATATTAAAAATGGATATTAGCCTAATTGTTTTTGTCGTATTTATAGTAGTAACACTAATAATAGCTTTTATAGTATCCAAAGGAAAAACTAGGGATACAGATGAGTTGTATTTAGCTAGCAGAACATTGAAATGGCCTGAAATAGCTTTGAGTTCTGGTGCCACAGCTAATTCTGGTTTTATTATGACAACAGCTATTGGTCTTGGGTATTTTCAAGGACTTTCAGCATTGATGTTACCTTTTTCATTCTTTGTTGGCACATTAGTTTTTTGGAAATTTTTCCCCGAAAAAATCAATTGGTATTCTCATCAATTTAAAGTATCTACAATTGCCGAAATTTTAACGCTAGATTTCACTAAACACAAAAGGTTTACTGGAATAGTAATCACTATATTGTTGGTCGTGGCTACTGGATTATACACGGCTGCCCAATGGCGTGCCTCTGCAATTTCTTTAACTGGATTCATAGATTTGGATCTACGATATGCAATCATTTTCTCTAGCATTTTCGTAATTACATACTCATCTCTAGGTGGTTTTAGATCTTCGGTTTCAACTGATGTTTTTCAAGCCATCATTATGATTCTGATGATGGCATTCTTCATTTTTTTCACAATTGGATTATATGATGGAGATAGTGTCATAAAGTCCATTCAAGCGCAAAAAGGGAACAGTTTCTTCAATCCGTTTAATGGATTCGGCACTTTATCCCTCTTAGGGTTTATAATTGGATGGGCTACAGCTAGTCTTGGGTTCTCAATTTCTCAACCACAAATTGTAGATAAGTTTTATGCCGCAGAAAGTGAAATACAGGCAAAAAAAGCAAAATGGCTATACATTGGTTTTGTACAAATAACTTGGATGGGAATGACAATTGTTGGATTTCTACTTTCCGCTGTAAGACCTGGTTTAGACTTTGCATCAAGCGAACAAGCTTTATCCAAAGTTTTAATCCAAGAACTTAATCCAATCGCAAGGGGACTGACTCTTACTGCCATTTTTGCAGCAATTGCATCTACCGCAGATTCGCTATTGATTTCGGTATCCAACATTATTAGTAACGATTTACTTAAACCGCTAGGAGTATCATCAAAAACGGATAACCGTTTAATAATTGCAGCTTTAGGTATAATAACCTCAATTTTATCGATAGTTTTTGTGCAAGGATCAGTATTTGATCTTGTGATGTCTTCTATTCTTTTACTTAGCGCATCCGTTGCACCAGCTATGATTATTAAAATCGCCAATTGGAAAAACTCTCCGTTTTCCATATTGTTTTCAATGCTTACCGGACTTCTTACCTCACTCTTATGGAAATATGTATTTGAACTCTCCAATGCAATAAATGAAACAGTACCAGCGGTAGTAATAGCCTTTCTAATTAATTATTTGGTAATACAAATTGAACTAAAAATTACCCCCAATAAATAAGCTTCAATGATACGAAGTGAGGCTTTGATTGATTGGAGCGGATGTTTACTGAACTGCCTAAGGTAGCAGGTTATGAGAATCATCAGGGCTAAGTGATCTTTTACATAAATAAAATAATCGTACAACAATCAAAGCTACAATTTATATGTACATTTATTGTTTTACTTTAGGTATGTATCCAACCAAAATCAGGTGTTTAAGATTACCTTTTTGCTTGACGATAGTTTTTCACCTGGGGGAACAACAAAAACGAACAAATTATATGAATTATTGAATGTCTGGTAGTTAAATGTATCACCGTTGAAATCAAATTTCCCCTCGCCTATGTCTTGGGTGTTAGTACCGCAAATCGTCACAAATGGCTATTTGGTATCAAAATATTTAGGCCATTTTATATCTCCAAAGTCATCTTTGAATGTCGAAGAAAAGTAAGAACCGACATTTGTGAGAACGAGACTGCTATTTGTCGGTTGCTCAAGTACTATCAAAGCACATCTTCTATGTGAAAATTCTACATATCTTCTTAATCCAGAGTAGATTGATCCACCTATCTTCTCAATGATTTCCAGAGCTGAGGCAACTGATAATTTCCTTCTCTTTGCTTCTTCCTCGAAAATATCTACTTGCCATAGCGCAGATGAGGCAAAGTAATTGGCTTGTTGCTCAAAAACCCTTTTTGTATCAAGATCCAATGTACCATCATCATCAACGAAAGAAAAAGTCGCTCGTTGCCAAGGAAGTACAGCATGCCCTGTTTCATGAAGTTGAACAAATCTCTTTCTCATAGGGTGTAAGGATTGATCAAGATAAATGGTGTTGGAACCAATATGAATGGCCCCTCGTACTTTTCTTAAAATTTTTTCAATCCATTCTAATTTATTCTGGAAAAAATTTCTTTTGACATTTCTTAAGTCAATATCCTGATCAACCACTAAATCAGCATATTTTATAATCTTGTCAACTGGTGTTGGAAATATCCCATAGCACTTACTTTCTCTCAGAAGATTATAAACTATTTTGTCAATATCGTCACTGGAATCAACGGGCACTTTTTTTGCTAAATCTGATAAATCGAAGATACTCGACAAGTTGTCGTTCTTCGTCCTCACTTAAATTTTGTGAATACAGTGCATAGGTTTCAAAACTTTTTGTTTTTTTACTTTGAGAAGGTTTCGTGGTTTTGTCGATTATTCCTGCAGTAACTAGCAGTTGGTCAAAAGGGATACCATACAGATTAGCTAATTTATAAAGTATGTTTGCAGAAGGTTTAGATATCTTGTCATTCTCAAGCTGAGAAAGATAGGCGTTAGAAATATCAGTTACTTCTTCCACTTCTCTTAAAGTAAAATTATTTGTTACTCTAGCACTTTTTAGTTGGGTTCCTAGTGTCTTTTTCATTGGTCATAGTCTTTTTTTAGGCCCTAGGACTAAGCAAAAATAAAAATTTTTGCTTAAAAAATCAAGTATAATCTAAGGGTTTGCTTGATCCAGCAATCTTGATTTAAATTAATGCTTGATGAATTTAGCACTTGCTATATTTTTTGCTATATTTGTAATGGGTCTCTAAAAGAGCCATTATTAAACCTTAATAGTAGTTACGATGGAGAATAGATAAATAAAAAAACCCAACTTCTGGTGACGCAGAGGTTGGGCCGTTTTTCAAGGGAAGCAAAGCTTGCAGACTTCTTATTTGAGGCTCATCACCTCAATTTATTCCCTTTTTCTGTGTCCAAAGTACTTAGAAATCACGATTTCTACAAATTCTTCGGACTTCAGGCCAACTTTAAAACGTCTGGGACGACTTAAACCTCCAGTCTTCCTGAAAAAAGTCGGAGGCATTATTTCAAAATAAATTTTTTAGTAATGAAAAAGTTTAAATACAAATTAAATGGCCAAATTTTCGAGGCGAACAAGCTTGTAGACGGACGTGAAGTTTTGGAAAATGCAGGACTGCAACCCGCGGATGAGTATGAATTATTGCTGAAAATTACTGGTAAGGAGTTTGAGCCTATCCAATTGGGGGAAAATGTAGACCTGAGTATTCCAGTAATCGAGGAATTCTTTGCAAAACCGTATAAATCATTTACTGTTCTGGTGGATGACGAACCGGTTGAATTTAATGAATGCTTTGTGACCCCCACAGAAATACTCAAGGGGTCTGGAAAAGAGCCAGGTGGTTATTATCTGAAGCAGGTAGTGGGTCATCGTCAAATCAATTATAAGAATGACCCAAATCACAAAATTGCTTTGAGGAATAAGCTCAAGTTCAGCACCTGTAGATTAAAACCAACCACCGTTTCATAACCGAAATCTTATGGGAATTAAAACACTAATTAACCAGCTCAATGAAGCTGGGTATGAAATTTCGATTATGAATGATTTTGTGGTATTTAGGTTTATTATCCCGGTAGGGAGATTTCTGAACAAAAAGATTGAGGTGGCCTTGCAGGCCCCTCAATTTCCTGAAATTCCTCCTAGTGGCCCTCATATCAAACCACATTTGCTACCCATTAGCGGGGGTGGCGGCATCCATCCTACAGGTGGAATTCACGCAAGCCCTATAGGATCAGAATTTCAATATTGGAGCAGGCCCTTCCACGGTTGGAATGAATCTAATAAAGACGTGTATGAATATTTAGCACATTTAAGAACAATTTTTGATTTTGAATAAAATGACATATACTGTAGCAATAAAAGAAAGCCTAAACAATATTCTTAAGGATCATTTAATTCGGGAAGATAAACAGGAGGATGTGTGTTTTGCGCTTTACAATTTTTCAACTGGTAAATTTCGAAGTACAGCCGTCATTTGGGAGGTAATCCTACCTGGTAAAAAGGATCGAAACCTTCATGGTAATGTGAGTTTTAATCCCCAGTTTCTGGATAGGGTGACTGAAACTGCTCTGGAAAAAGAAAGTGGAATATGCTTTATTCATAGCCATCCATTCCCTGGGTGGCAAGGAATGAGTCGGGACGATGTAGAAGCGGAAGAAATGCTTGCCCCGAGCATAAAAGCAGTAACGGGACTACCACTTGTAGGAATGACTATAGGGAATGATGGTACTTGGAGCGCTCGCTTTTGGGTAAAATCAGCTCCCAAGACTTATGTTCGACATTGGTGCGAGAGTGTTAGGGTGGTAGGAAAAGCGTTGCAGATTTCATTTAATGAGAAACTCTTACCAAGCCCTAAGAACTTGGAAGAATTTCAGCGCACAATATCAGCTTGGGGAGAAAAAAAACAGGCCGACATTTCCAGGCTTCGTGTAGGAGTCGTAGGAGTTGGAAGTGTAGGTTTTGCAGTCGCACATTCTCTCTACAGAACAGGAATACATAACATTACTATGATCGATTTTGATCGAGTTAAAAGAAAAAACTTAGACAGACTCGACGCGAGAAGAAAAGATATTGGAAAGTTAAAGGTAAAAATCTTGAAAAAGAAAATGATAGAAGCCGATCTTTTCCCACCACATGGCATAAAAACAATCCCTTATAGCATTATTGAGTCTGAAGGACTTAAATCTGCGTTGGATTGTGATGTTGTTTTTTGCTGTGTGGATCGACCTTGGCCACGGTTTGTATTGGACTGTCTATCTAAGGCCAATTACATTCCCATTATCGATGGAGGGATTGATGCTAGCCCTAAACACAATATATCAAATTTGGATCAAGCAAGATGGAAGTCTCACACAGTTGGGCCAGATCGAATATGCATGCAATGTTTAGGGCAATATACTGCCGAAGATGTAGCTTTGGAGCAATCTGGTCTACTTGAGGACTCAACTTATATCACTGGGTTACCTAAAGAACACTTTATCCACAGCGGTGAAAACGTTTTTGCGTTCAGTCAAAGTCTTGCGTCTATGGAAATGTGTCATTTTTTATCTCTAGTATTATCACCCCGTCGGCAATACTATGGACCAAAAGAGTTTGATTTTAACTCAGGAAACATTGATTTTGATTTTGAGGATGAGTGTAAAGAGAAATGTGGGGTTAATGCCATGTGTGGGTTGGGAGACAAAATTAATTGCACATTAATTTCAGAACACCCGTTGGCAGAAGCGAGTCGTTTAAAATCAATGTAACACTATAAATAGGTTTTTGAAAATATGTGCCAAGATGACTTGTTAAGTTTACAGACAATAAAGGATATATTGTTGATTATTGGCTCCTTAACAGCTATAGTCTTTGCCTTTATTGGGTTCAATAAATGGAAAAAGGAGCTTAGAGGGAGGACAAAGTATGAGCTTTCAAGAAACCTGTTAAAATCACTTTATTCTTTTAGAGATGCTTTCAAGTCATTAAGAAGCATACTTATTTTGGCAAATGAGTTGCCGCCTAATCATGACCATCGTTCTCGTAATGAGGCAGAAGATATGCGGCATGTCTTTACAAACAGGCTTAATCACTTTAATGAACAATATAATTCGCTACGCAGCTTATTGCCAGAAGTTGAAATAGAGTTTGACGCTGAATTACTTGACCTATTTCATGCATTATTTTTTCAGATTACCGAGTATAATATGAAACTGAATGAGTACTTCCAACTGATAGGAAATACAAATAACGACGAGCACTTTCAGAGCATACGGAAGGTAATTCTTAACATCGGAGATGATAATCCAACTACGATTAAATTCATGTCAACTGTCGAGCAAATTGAAACCGTATTGAAAAAAT
>NZ_JBXEQE010000051.1:0-21237 GCF_056858335.1 Agaribacillus sp. DX54 | reverse complement strand
AATCATTGTTGATGGAAACAAGGTCAATCTTATTGAAAAAAGAAAGATTTATGTTGGCCATGGTTCTTTTAATGACCAATATTTAGAACTGGAATCTGAAGATCCTAATGTTTCCGTACGCATTTACAGCTCTGTACTTCAGGGGATTGAAAAGGATAAATTA
This sequence comes from Agaribacillus sp. DX54, assembly GCF_056858335.1. Classification (NCBI taxonomy): domain Bacteria; kingdom Pseudomonadati; phylum Bacteroidota; class Cytophagia; order Cytophagales; family Splendidivirgaceae; genus Agaribacillus; species Agaribacillus sp. DX54. The sequence goes on along the minus strand of NZ_JBXEQE010000051.1, from coordinate 21,074 downwards.
AAATTCTCTGTTGTCATCGAAACATTCGAGGTTAAGAAAGAAAAACTTGTTCATCATTTATTTCTCCTAAGGCCAGGGCTACTTTTTCAATTACTTTTAAATTGATGGTTTGGTTCTTAAGCATCTTCTATTCTTTCTTTTAGCATTTCGACTGCCATTTTGCGTTCTCGTACTTTTCCAACTCTTATTGCGTCAGTTAAGGCCATTAATTCGTAAAGTTTAGCATCTTTTATACACGCCTTCGGGATTTTAGGATGTAGAGGGGTAATGGCCTGGCCTCTTATATTTCCATTTGCATAAGGCCAAACAAAATGATCATCACTGTCAATTTTTTTGTTCAAGGGTGGGGCGGAATGGGCTGTAGCCATTCCTCTGACCAGAGCGCCTGGTTTTTGCGGATAGACATAGGGAAGTCCTGATTTTAGGAAATCCAACAAGGCTAACTTATTCAACGACTTTTTATCGCTACCCAATAAGCCGGCGATCACTGATCGGTTGATACTCTCACTGATTTCACTGGCACTAATTTTCAGTTCATGAGATAAATCTTTCATGAGTCAATTTTGCTGCCCTTTACAAGCTATTTTTAATAAAATTGCAACATCATGGGGTCGCATGTATTATACTTATTTTATCATGTTTGGTGAGGTGCAAGGTAATAAAATATTCCGTAATTCGCGATTCGCGAATTTACTTTAGGGTATCTTTTGATTTTAAAACAATACTCAAACTCTAAGAACCAATAATGAATTATAATACATGCTAATTATCAATTTTTGATAATCTTGACAATCAATAGAAGGTAGGCCCAGATCTTCTTTTCTGTGGAACCTATTAACAATTTAAAAGTAAAAAAGTATATTCAAACTTTGTCCGGGATAAGGGAGGGTTACAGAATTACTCATCATCCCCCTTAATAGTTTCTATAATTTCTCTGAAACTGTTCAGTCCGGATTCCAGGTTTTCAATAATCTCATTAGCCAAGATGTCCGGATCTGGGAGGTTGTCCAAGTCGGTCAGACTTTTATCCTTTATCCAGAAAATGTCCAGACTGGTTTTGTCCCGGGCCATGATTTCATCGTAGGTATATTTACGCCATCTTCCCTCTTCATTTTCTTCGCTCCAGGTTTCCTTTCTTTTATGGCGGTTATCCGGATTGTAGCATTTAACAAAATCTGCCAAATCGACCATGGTCATCGGCTTCTTCTTCAGCGTATGATGAATATTGGTTCTGTAATCATAAAACCAGATGTCTTTGGTCCATGACTCTTTGCTCGCAGGTTTGTTGTCAAAGAACAACACATTTGCTTTTACACCATGAGCGTAAAATAATCCTACAGGTAATCTTAAAATGGTGTGAAGTTCCGTCGTCGTCATAAGTTGCTTTCGTACCTTTTCTCCCGCGCCACCTTCGAACAACACATTATCTGGAAGTACCACTGCTGCTTCACCATTGATTTTGAGCATGGTCTTGATATGCTGCAGGAAATTCAATTGCTTGTTGGAAGTAGTTTCCCAAAAATCCCGACGGTTGTAGCTTAAATCTTGTTTTTCGACTTCTCCTTCTTCGTTGGTGATGGTCATGCTACTTTTTTTTCCGAAAGGAGGATTGGCCAGGACATAATCGTATCTGCTGCCATCGTCAGATATCAATGCATCATTCGAATTGATAAAACTTTCCCCATCTATTTCACCAATGTTGTGCAGGAACATGTTCATTAGGCACATTCTACGGGTATTGGCTACAATTTCATTTCCGTGAAACGTATCGTTTTTCAAGAATACCTTTTCCTCACGATCAAGATCATTGTTGGCTACAATCCAATCATAAGCAGCTAAAAAGAATCCGCCAGTACCACAGGCTGGATCGGCAATGGTTTTCATGGGTTGGGGTTGTACACAAGCTACCATGGTTTTAATCAGTGCTCTAGGCGTAAAGTATTGTCCCGCACCACTTTTGGTATCCTCCGCATTTTTCTGTAGTAAACCTTCGTAGATTTTTCCTTTGATGTCAGCTCCCATTAAGCTCCACTGTTCTTTGTTAATGAGATCAATTACTTTCAGGAGTTTAGAAGGGTCTTGAATTTTGTTTTGACTTTTGGTGAAAATCTCACCCAACATCCCTTTTTCTGTGGACAACGATCTTAGTAGCTGGCTATAAAAAGATTCCAGTTCGGCCCCTCTTTTCCAAGATAAAGTTTCCCAATCGCAGGTTTCACCATCTTCGATTTTCTTGCCTTCTACGTTTTTAAGTTTGGGAAATTTCAAACCTTTATTGTAGGGTGGTTTATTGAGCTCATCTGCCATTTTTAAGAAGAGCAAATAGGTGATTTGTTCCAGGTAATCACCATAGCCTACACCATCATCACGCAATACGCCAGCGAGGTTCCAGATCTTTGATATTATGCCTGAGTCCGTCATGATTGATTAATATTCTTTAAATTTGTCCTTTAATGCTTGAGCCTGATTATCATACTCTAGGTAAGTCATTGGAATCCTTATGATTTCCTTTAGCCTGTCCCAATAATCTTGTTCCAATTTCTTTAATGCAGCAGGACCCACAATATAGAGATGATTAATATTGACTTCATCATCCAGTAGCGCATATTCAAATATTTGTCCCAAAGCCTGTCTTATATTACCAAGACCTGTACTGCTGGTTTTAATTTCAAACAGGAGAAGTTTCTGGTCAATTTTAACGGCAGCATCTACAATAGCACCGCCCACTTTTGTCAGCTCAATGGAAATCTGACCATTATTGTATCCCTTGACCTCATTTAAAAACTTATATAAGTCATTTGTAATATTGCTGTGATATCTGTTTACATGGGTTGTACCTGCAGTTGTGGTTTTATTATAAAAAGAAGCATTAGCAGCAATACCTGCTTTAAAAACTAATTTGTTTTTAGTCGTTAAGTCTCCCTCTAAAACTTTTTCCAGATCCTCATCTAAGATATATGGCTGAAACCTCTTATACTTATCTGAATTTAAGGCATCACTGAGAATTGCATCGTTATAAATATCAGCATCTGCCCACTTGAACTTTACGTTTGGAAATAGCCCTGATTTTTTAAAATACTGATAGTCAGCACCTATTATTTTAAGTTCTCTAACCATATCTTCAAAGTACTTATCATATACCGGTTTAAATAGTTTTATTTCTTCTTCATATCCCTCAATTATTTCAACATTCACGAGCTTGCCGATCAAATACCTCTTTTTGTCTATGGGGTTAATGGTGAATAAAATGAGTTTGTTGATGCACTCGACCGTCTGAGACATATGATCAACGCCTCTTATATATCCATATTGAAAGTCACCCTTTCGATACCGAGGATTAAAAAGCCATTCTTCATGTCCATAACCATATTGATGCTCATGAGCTACGTTGGGTTTGCCTTGATCAGCAGGTTTCCATGCATGCGATATAGGTAACTCCCAATTATTAGTATTCCATGTTAGCCGCATTATTCTTTTCTCTCCCCAGAAATAATCCAAAAAAAATTTATAGTGTATCAGATTGTCTTCAAAAAATCGATGGCTCTGAGCTATTAAGGAGTCCCAATTTTCGTTTTTTACTTGATCAATTGAAAATTTTTGCCATCCTGCACCTCGCTTATCTCTTTCTTTATAGAAAAGATTTTTCTTCTCAACAAAGAATTCATCCTCACTTTTAATGTCTAATTTATATAACAAAGAGCCATCCATATACACTCCAATAGTAAAAAATAATAAAGGGTGATGAAGTGACTTTGGGTAGATCTTGAACCATGTGTATTTTTTAAACCGCTGGCCTTTAATATCTCGCTCATTCCAGTTTTTGGCACCTTCGTACTCCCAACCGAGTTCTTTAAGACCGAGTGCCCAACGTTTTGACTTTTCCCAAATAACTTGATTTAAAAAGTCTCCAATGTTTATGTCAACGGTATTTGAACTATCATATATTTTACGAGCAGTTAGAACAGTAAAAGAGTTTAATTCTTTTGCTGTAAAGAAATCATGATCAACTTCTACAATTGGAAAACCCAATTCCAGCAATGTTTTTTGAGCCCCGTCAGTGGTAAATGTTCTGCGATCTATAGGATTTCCTCTTAACTTAAATGCTTCGGAAATGACTCCTGCTGGAGAGTATGTTTTCCCACGATACCAAAGTCCGTAGGCTGTTGATCTTGATCCTCCTTTGTTTTCAAGTGACTCAATGGCACTGAGGATATCTTGCGGGGTTAAATCCTTAAACATAATTTAGTGATCTACTTTTGGGGTTTTAGATTTAACTGTTTTGCCAATTTCTCATTTCTAATTTTTTTTAACAAAACATTCGCAGGTTCATAATCTTTTTCCTTTTTGCACTGGGCTATTTCTCCTTCACTCAACAAAGCACCTTCAAAGGCTTTTTTGAGGATGCTTTGGCGAAGGGCCTGGGCTTTTTCTAAACTCTCGGTAATGCTTTGTTCAACCTGATTGCAAACGGATAGACGGGATTCAATTTCTTGAACGATTTGGTGTTGTTCTGCTTTTGAGCAATATGGGAAAGCATAACTCTTAAGTGCATTGGCCTCGACACTTTCAACGGTAGTTCCGTCTTTTGCACACTTATGTCTAATATCAAATTCATTAGCCACCAGAAACCAATAAATAAATTCTGTTTTAACACTATATGGTGTTATAGCTTGTAAGTCCTGATTAACGGTACAAATAGTTCGGTTGATCGCCACAGGCAAAATTCTTCTGAGTATTCCACTACGCAATACTACAAGCACTGAGTTCTCATTTATTAATTTGGCACTTGATTGATCAATTGATTCAGGCGTAATTTTGTTTTGACTATCAAAAATATCCTTCGATTTCATGTCTTTTGAAGTGACCCATAATACTGTACCATTAGTCCAAAATGACATGTTTGATTTAGAAGGGGTACCGCCACCAGTCCAAAAGCCAATTTGTTCAAGGTTTGATGTTATCCATTTTTTAGGATTAGTTTGAATTGGGCTGTCTACATTCTTGTAATCATTTAGTTTTTTCGGCTTCCCAGGCTTTTTCCCTTTCTTACCATTCTCTTCCCAATCTTTCACTGCCTTTTTCCAATCTTCAAGCTGTTGCGAGTAGTGTTTTTGACGCTCTTCTTTAATTTGATCCAAAAGTTCTTCTGCCGAAGGAAGATTAGTTTGTTTTTCCCTCCATTCCTTCGTCAACTCCCCCTCAAAGGCCTTCTTCAGCACCGCTTGCCTATATACCACCAATTGTGCTTGTGCTTTTTTGAGGTCGGCTATGCCTTTGTCTAAATCACTGAAGAGTCCCTCTATTTTGGCAACTATAGCACGTTGGATAGGGAGAGGGGGGAGAGGGAATGGAAGTTCTGAAAATGCTTTTTTTGAAATTTCCTTAAACGTTGTACCACTAGCACTTTTCTCTGCCAGATTCCTTGAAGCCTTTAGAAAGTAGAATATGTATTCGTTAAATACAACAGTTGCTGGATAAATACTTTTGAATCCTTGATTAGTGGCCAAATCATTTTTTGCGATAACTACATAACCTATTGGAGCACGAGATGAAAATAATATACTACCAGCGGGAATGAGCTTTGCTGAAGAATTCTCTAATCCTAATTTGGTAATACTTTTCTTTCCTTTCGAAATATATTTATCATCGTATTTTGATAAGTCAGCTGGAGAGATCCATGATATTTCATCACCCCAATATTTATCAATTGAAGTTTTTGGTGTTCCTCCAGAAAATATTTCTCCAATATTACCTAATGAACATTCAATCCAATCCTCCCCCATTATGCTGCTAATACTTCATTAAGCTCATTAATAATTTCATTCATCTCATTACCAAACAACTGGTACATTTTCCCTCTGCCTCCTTGACCATCAAAAGGCGTAAAATCCAAATCGTTAATTTCAATATGATAGCTGCTTACGACATGATCTTTAATCATGCGCAACCAATCCATTTGTTCGTTCGTAAAACGATTGTGTTTTCCCGCATTTTGTTTAAATATCCAATTTTTAAAATTCTCATCGATGGTTTTGTCAAAGGCCTTTAATTCCTTATCTATACCACAAGCTCTACGTATCAATGATACTAAAGCCGTTAATTCATCTTTGGGTTTTTCGCTTTTTACTTCTTCCAGTGTTGCATAGGCATTCCAAACATACTCGGGAGCTAACATTGGTTTTTCTGACTTCAATTTGTCAAACACATCCTTAATCATTTCAAAAGTGATCTCTCTGCGGTTGTAGGGTTGGTTGTAAAAAATACGCAGGGCTTTTATTTCGTCTTTATGAACCTCTAAGTATTCCGTGAAGTCTTTAACGATTTCAGTCGCTTTATCCACCGAAGTGGTATCCCATTCAGATTTGGTTACGGTATCAATATTAACACTATCGATGATTTGTTCGTGTTCCTTTCTAACGTTTTCCAGATAGTTATTAAGTGCTCCATTGAAGGTGATGGCCGCTTGCGTAATCAGTTTTTCCTGTGTCGTCTTTTTAGCCTCTTCGATCAAAGCAGGTGTTCTGTCCTGAATAGGAATTTTATCAATTTCAACTTGGGTGTTGTTTTCGATTTCATCCGGATCGAAAGCAGTAATTAATTCTTTGGTAATTTGCTTTAAGTTTTTGCCGCCGGAGTATTCCAACAACTTATCTTTTTCCTTTTCCGTGATTTGTTTTTCCAAACGAATCAACCGGTTAGCCAAAGACAGGAACAAATCTTCATCAGTCACCCCCATTGTTACGGCACCCAATAAATCTTTCAGGGGTACAGTGGACTTTCTTTCTAAAGGGCGACTGTCGGTCTTTTTTGATTTTGTAGCGCCAATGGCATCGACAATCACGAAGTGGGTTTTGCTTTTCGCTGTACGGGAGACCAACTGGAGTGAATCATTATCAATGGTTCGGGTGCCTCTGCCTTTCATTTGCTCAAAATAGTTGGTACTTTTCACATCACGCATAAAAAGTAAGACCTCTAAAGGTTTTACGTCCGTACCCGTAGCAATCATATCTACCGTAACGGCGATTCGAGGATAATAGGAATTACGAAATCGATTCAATACCGATTTTGGATCTTCATCAATTTTGTAGGTCACTTTTTTGCAGAAGTCGTTGCCTTCATCAAATTCTTCCCGGATGATTTTTATGATATCGTCCGCATGGCTGTCGGTTTTGGCAAATACCAGTGTTTTGGGCACTTCATAATCACCGTTTTTGTCCACCCTGCCTGGAAAGATTTCAGTTTTAAGCGCTCGTTTATATTCTCTAATGATATTGCGGATCTGGCTAGGATTTACCACCTTTTTGTCCAGGTCATTCTTACCATATTCCGTATCTTCATCCTCTTGTTGCCAGCGTTTGGCTCTGGTTAATTTATCACGTCTATCCACAAACCAGCCAGCTTTTATGACATCACCCTTTTTTGAAATCTCCGTTTCAATAGTATACACGTCATAAGGTACATTTACTCCATCCACCACGGATTCTTCATAAGTGTAATGGCTTACAACATTTTCGTTGAAGAATCCAAACGTCCTTTTGTCAGGTGTTGCTGTCAAACCTATCAGGAACGCATCAAAGTAATCTAAAACTTGTTTCCATAAATTATAAATCGAACGGTGGCATTCGTCGATTACAATAAAGTCAAATTGCTCAATAGGCACTTTTGGTGTGTAATCTACGGGTACAGCAGTTTTCTTTTTGATCTGCTGTTGCATCCATGAGTTTTCCTCCGGATTTTCTTCTTCAGCACTTTCATCCAGTTCTTCTCCTTTCAAAATAGCGTAGAGACGCTGAATGGTGGAAATACATACCTGACTGTCGGATGCAATGTAACTGGATGTCAGTCGCTGTACATTATAGAGTTCGGTGAACTTTCTGTTATCATCATTGGGCTGAAATGTTATAAATTCCTGTTCTGCCTGTTCACCTAAGTTTTTAGTATCTACCAGGAATAAGATTCGTTTTGCTTCTGCATGTTTTAATAAGCGGTAAACAAAAGTTGCTGCCGTAAATGTTTTTCCCGCTCCGGTAGCCATTTGAATCAAGGCTTTTGGTCTATTCTTTTTAAAGGATTTTTCCAGTTTATTGATAGCCACTTTTTGAGCAGGACGTAGCCCTGCCGGATCTAATGAAGGAAGTGACAATAATCTTTTTCTTAGACTCCCCTCTTTTTTAAGCCATTCGGCAATTGTTTCCGGTTTATGAAAACTAAAAACATTTCGACCTCTTGGTTTTGGGTCTCGATAATTTGTAAATCGGGTGATTGTTCCTGTGCTGTCATAAACGAAGGGCAGCGGGTCATTATTTAAATATTTGAGTTTAGCGTTTGCGTAGCTTTTTGACTGCTCTTCTACCACCGTCAGTTTATACCCATCTTCTTTACGCTTTGCTTCAATGATGCCTACTGGTTTTCTGTCGACAAACAGTACATAATCCGCAGGACCAACATCTGTTTGATATTCCCGAATGGCGACTCCTTTGCTGGCTGCTATATCAACTTTGCTCTTAGACTGAACTTCCCACCCTGCCAGCCGCAGCATTTCGTCGATTTTATCGCGCGCAATTTGTTCTGGATTCTGGTTTATGCCGGGGGACATTAATAGTGACAAAAAAATAATTTACAAGTTATAAAAAAAATGATACTTTTCGCCATTTAGTAGTGGTTTGAACAATTTTTATAAGGTAATTTGAGGCTTTATTTAGATTAATGCAGTGATATATCCTTTCTATACCGGCTTAAATGTTCATATTTATTCTTTGTTCACGTTACGTGAACATTGTACCTCCATTATTCAATTAATATCCTCTCCCCACTATCCCAACTTTTAAATTCATTGGTATAATACAAATAGGCTGAGCTTGCCGGAGATTCGAAACTACCGGTTATTTCAGACTTCAGATCAAGGTTAACCTCTCGTACAGCTTCCGGGATCATCTGTCTGAAATACAAAATGACGTGGTTTTTCTTTATCTCGTAATAGTCGATTTTTTTCGTCTCTTGCATTTGTTTGAGCTGCCAGGGTTGAGGACTTAACCCCGAAGGAATCCCTATTAAGGCAACCGTCATAGGCAACCCTTCTTTGCTTAGATTTCTGACGGTCGATGTAAGCCGTACGGTTTCACCTAAAGTAATGGCTGAACTTGACAATGCTGTTTGCAATTCAACCTTGCATTCTGCTTGACTATCTGGTGTATAGGTAGACCATTCCACATCCAGCGCATAGGGTAACGGTTCATTTGTTCCTTCAAACTTTATGGTGACCACCTGGCTGCCTTCCGAAAGAAATTTTTCCAGTCCATCAATTAAAATTTCACCTTTTGCGCCTTTTGCATAGTATTTCGAAGCAACTTTCTGCTTGTCGACATAGACTTCGACTGTACCACTAGTGTTAGTTTTCTTTGCAAATTTGGCATATTCAGTAAGTGCTTTCAAGGCCAAAATCGTAGCTTGCGTAGAGCCAAACCCACCATAATTGCTTCTGGATGATACTATGTAATTTACCCCTTTTTGAAGGTGCTGAATACTCGGCCTTTCTGATTTAAGAATAGCTAATACAATCAATGAAGCTGTCTCTACCTGGAGGGATTTTCCGTAAGATTTGGTGATTGAATGATCTGCTTCTAATTCTCCAAATCCTTTGGTATCAATTTGTTTGATAAGCAGATCTATGGCTTTGGATCCTTTTGATTTCTTGTTTAAGTTGAAACTTGCATTTGCGGTTAGTGCTAACGCATAACTATCATTTTTCTCTAAAGCAGCCTCATTCGATTGATTAAATTCATTCTCTATGTCAGTAACCCCACATTCGGATAATGCATAAACGATATAGGCATTGGAAACATCGGCTGAGGCCCTGCCGAATTGATCTAATGCCTGGTTGCTTTGCTTAAAGCCTCCCTTTCCATCTCTTCTGTTCAATAGCCAATCCGAAGTTCTGGCAATCATTTTCGGATCAACGCTGGCGTAGACCTGATGCATATCTTTAAACTCCATTAAACCATAGGCGGTTAACCCTTCATGAGGAGGGGTGTTTCCAAACCACTCGTATCCTTTATTTTTGGTTTCAAAAGCGGTCAGCTTATTGTATCCCCGATCGATAAGCGTCAGTGCTTTTTTCTTAATTTTTGCATCGACGCTGCCGCTTTCTTCCATGTATTGAAGTGCTAAAATATTTGGGTAGGTACTGGAAGAAGTTTGTTCAAAACATCCATGAGGCGCTCTAAGAATTGATTCGATACCACTCATTAAATCACTGAGGATATCCGGATAAACGGTTAACCGACCACGAAGAGAATTGTTAATTAATGCATTGATTTTAAGGTTATACGAAGCGCTGAGTTCCTTCCCGGAAAAAGACCGTGAAACAGGAAATCCTTTAGGCATTATTTCAACTACCTGTTCGAATGAGTCGCTCAGTCCCTGGCTGTCAAATGAAATATTTATTGAGTTGATTCCGGCATTTGGAAGTATCTTATAAGGGGTGGTTATCGTCTTTGTGCTGCCGGCGTTGACACTGATTTGCTCAATGCTGTTTTCCAATAATTGAAAACTTTCAGGGGTTTCAATTTTCAAAACCCCTTTGATCGTTTGATCGGTATTGTTTTTTAAAGTAATTGGGATGTTCAATTCATCTTCAAATGAGACGACAGCAGGTATCTTTGTGTTTAGACTGAAGGGTAACTGGGTATAGTAAGTATATTCCTGTCGGCCAACCTCACCATTTGTTGTGATACCTTCTATGATTGCTCTGAATGTGCTCACATCATCGGAATTATAAAAGGTGATTTTAGCTTCACCGGTTTTATTAACCACTAAGTTTGGCTCCCAGAAAATGGTTTGCCGGAAGTCTGTCCGTACCTCCACCGGTTCTATCGATTCGTATTTTGGCATATAAAACCGCCGTGCCCGGTAATATTTAGCCGCCTGAGATTTCATACTGAAATTGGATTCTCTGGCAACATTTAGCATCAAACCGGTTTCATAGTCAATGTAGTTGTCGATACTAAAGGTGATAGGTACGACCATTCTTGTTTTAACAGCTCTTCCACGTTGCTTGCCAGGATTCCAATCAGATGATCCCCTAACAACACGAACAGCCTCCTCATCACAACCTGCACCTATTCCTTTGAGTACGCTAACATCAGTGACCGTTCCGTCTTCTCCGACTATAAATTGGATGAATACCTTGCCTTCGATTCCCAATCTCCTTGCCTTTTTTGGATAGTCTATATTCCTGGAAACATACTCCTTGAATTTTTTTATGCCACCCTTAGGCTCAGGCATCTCCTCTGCTATATTAAAAATCCCATCAGCTATTTCTTCTTCCGGTAAATCCTGGAATACAGTATCTTCAATTACTCCCGCCCTGGCGATTTCAACATCCGGATCAACTTCAATTGCTTCTTCGATTTCATCATCATCAGGAAGCGCTACTATCTCCGGAAGCGCTGCCTCCACCTTGGCAACCTTATGTCTTCTTGCTTTATTTTTCCCACCTCTCCTGGCCATTCCATATGCCATAACTACATTTTCTTGTAATTGCATTATATCCGGTGCCAGGGTAATAGCCATTCCTTGATTGATTTTGGCTTCTTGAGGGGTATAGCCTATGTAAGAAAAGACAAGTACATTCCGGCCGGATGGAACATCCAATATGAAATTACCATCGAGGTCCGTAACCGTTCCAATAGCAGTGCCTTTTACTATTACATTGGCTCCGGGAATTGGCTCCCCATTATCCGAGTCAATAACCTGCCCTGTTACTTGTTTACCTATTTGATAGCCCATGGAATAATCATTGATCTGTTGCATTCGACTAAAACCATCATCGGTGGTTGCCTGCAAGGTAAGTGGCGTAGACAGATCCAGATTCTGAAATTCAAATTTTCCATCTTTATCTGTGTATGTAAACTCTTCTGTTTCCAGCACGGTGACTTTAGCATTTTCTATGGGCACATCATCTTTAAACCGTACGACAATGCCATGGACGACAGCTTTTTCAGCACTATAGCCAATTTGACTTTTCCATTCAGCACTTGACGTTTCAAGAATTTCAGCCCATTCAAACCTTCTCCATCCTTGAGTCAACAGCAGATAGTCTAAAGCTTTTTTTGCTTTTGGCTCGTCTTTTTTAAAATAGAAATTAGGTTCTTCAATTTTACCATTGACATCGGAACACAACAACAGATAAGACATGATGTTGTCTTGCTTGTCATCAGCAAAGCTGATTAGTTTGTCATCAACCACAGCAAGAGAGAGGTTAGCTGCCATGGGTAAACCGTCGTCGTCATTTACTTGCACAGTCATTTCGACAGGCTCTCTTGGCAGATACTTCTCTTTGTCGGTCGATATTTTGATATTGATACCTTTGTGTTGATTAGCGAAGAGCAAACGCTCACATCTCGGAACCTCTTTATGATCAAAAAGGGTAAGCTGAACAACTCCGACTGGAAAACCGGCTGTCGAAATTGTCAGTTCATTACTTCCTTCCTCTAATCTGATCTCCTTGGAGAAGTAAATTTTTCCACGGGTTTGCCCTACTATGGTGGCTATATTCCGGACAGGTGAATGAATGTCTATTCGAACCTGTGAAGGGTCATCTGTATTAACAGCCAATCTATATCCTTTGGATAGGGACATGGGAATGGGAAATTCCTTCTCGATACCCACGGGTTGCGTGATCCGGGCGAAATATTGCCGGTCATCCTCCGGTGTTATAGAAAAGGCTCCCATACCCTGGTGATAGCTTTTAAATTCAGTAATGATTGCCCCTTTATCATTCACAACGATTCCACCTATATCCGCTGGTTTCCCCAATTCATTAAGCGCCTTAAAGGCCACCTGGCTTTTGACATTTCTGATTAAGTCTCCCCCTTCCGGAAAGAATTCCAATGAAATATTATTGAGCACAATTGGGATAGATCTTGCTATGGATTCTTTGGCTCCTTCATATTCGATCATCACATTTAAGAGACCATCATTGCTCTTTAATTTCTCCGGGAGAGGAAAGGTCATCCAGGCCAACCCCTCCTCATCTGCCCGACTTTTGTCTTCTCTATATTCTTTACCTTCAATCTGTACTACATAATTGAATTTATGATTTTTAAGTGGTTTGTTTTCAACTGTCGAAAGTTTGAGCTTAGCAATTACCTCGTCACCCGGGCCATAAGCCTTTCGTTCGAAATCCAGATTCATCAATAGTTTAGGAAGCAGAACAGACTGCACCTGTATTTCTTTTTCGAAGAACCGGTCTTCGGGAAAATTCTTCATCCAATTGGTGTATGCTCTGACCTTGTAAATACCTCCCGGAGCATTTGCAGCAAGCTTGAAGTCACCATGTGTTGATCCATTTTTGGTGATGAGGTGCAGTGTTTTTACCACACTGCCTTTCGGACTGATGAGTTCCACATAAACAATTTCGCTGGTGGAAGATGCTTTATGAGTGCTTCCATCTCTCAGATAAGCCTTAATCCATATATCATCTCCAGGCTTATAAAAAGGTTTGTCAAGATGTAGATATATCTTTTCCTGTGGTAGCTGTTGATTATAACGGTTCAGAGCGCTTTTCAACTGTTTAATAAAATCACTCTCCGAGGTCTCTGGTTCATTGGTAAAGGAATAAAAGACTAATCCAACCAGCATTGGAATAACAGACAAGGGCAAAAACTTTTTCATTGTATCAGGTTTGTGGATGAAAAAATATCAATCTTTATTTAGTGGATGCAAAAGCGGGGTTTATTCCATAAATACTTGTTGTGATTTTTGATTTTATAGTGCAGGAACATAAAAAAAGTAACAAATTATCTTATCCGATGTGGTTATACAATGTTTGCTTACCTGTGATTTGATGAAACAACATTATGGGGTAATTTGAGGCTTTATTAATGTCAATGCGGTGATATATTTTTTCTTTGCCGACTTGAATGTTCACATTTATTTCTTGCTCACGTAACGTGAACATCGTGTATTTGTGAACAAATGGAAAAGGAAATAATACATAAGGCAACAAATAATCCTTGGAATAAGTAAGAAAAAATGTTTGGGATATAGCTTATACTTTTTCTATTACTTTTAAATTAATGATTTGGTTTTTAAGCATTTTCTATTCTTTCTTTTAGCATTTCGACTGCCATTTTCCGTTCTCGTACTTTTCTAACTCTTATTGCGTCGGTTAGGGCCATTAATTCATAAAATTTAGCATCCTTTATACACGCCTCTAGGATTTAAGGATGTAGAGGGGTAATGGCCTGGCCTCTTACATTTCCATTTGCATAAGGCCAAACAAAATGATCATCACTGGCAATTTTTTTGTTCAAGGGTGGAACGGAATGGGCTGTGGCCATTCCTCTGACCAAAGCGCCTAGTTGTTGCGGATAGACATAAGGAAGTCCTGACTTTAGGAAATCCAGCACAGCCAACTTATTCAATGACTTTTTATCGCTATCCAATAAGTCAGCAATCACTGATCGGTTAATACTCTCGCTGATTTCACTTGCACTAATTTCCAGTTCATGAGCCAATTTTGCTGCCCTTTACGAGCTATTTTTAATAAAATTGCAACATCATGGCGTCGCATGCGCTATACTTGTTGATGTTATCATGTTTTGTTAGGTGCAAAGTAATAAAAATATTCTGGAATTCGCGATTCACGAATTTACTTTGAAGGGTACCCTTTGATTTCAAAAAAATAGTTGTCTTTTATTAAAAATACGCTAAAGAAAACCGGAAAACATTCTTTCTCACCTTGCTTTTAGAATGCTTTATAACTTTTTTTATAGGGAGAAGGATGTGCGGAGCCAAAGTTATTCGGAGTTTATACAAAGGTTCATAAATACCTGAATTGGATTAGTACGAATTGTACCTGCATACCAATGCCATGACCTATTTAACCATCCTATTAGTTTCCTTTTTTACGGTTCAAATTGTTGCTTTTGTAGCACAAAAAAGCTGAACCTAAGTCAGTCTATCATTTTTTATACAGCTTCAAACAATTTTCAGGGTTGCCCTAAAATACTTAGTAAAATTTCAAACCAAAAAGGTATTTGACCTCAACAGATTGAAAAGGACTATTGTTATCACATGGGTGCTTTCTAGTAAGGCTACGTAATGAATCGGAAAATCATTGGTTGATGGAGAGTTAAAACTAAAATTTTACACTTCCTTTAAACATTCGGAGATTCTTAATGAAGTGAAATCATTTAAGATATTAAAGTCACTTATGATTTTTCTTCCACCAAGTCCCACAAAAGTAATGTATTGTGTAAGCATCACTAAGCTGCTTAGTATATTGATGTTTTTTTTTAAGATAAAGATCTGCTTGAAGATAAGAAAGTGGATATATATACTGGTGGGATAACAATTTCACCTTATTTTTTGCTGAAAATTGATTATATACCCGTGTTATCATTAATGGGCCAGTTTTCTTCAAAACAAAATCATACATATGTTTTACATTTTTGGGTTTAAAGGTAATTTGGTCAATAATCAAGGCATGGATAAAAGAATGATATGGAATGGAGGCGATAAAAGCATTCCCAATAATTTTTTTGGTGTTTTGTATTTTACAGTGTTGCGGTGGCTCAAATGCCAGAACACAATCACCCTTAGATAAGAGTGGCGAAATTGGTTTAAGGCATTCAACATCTAAATCCACATATACGCCACCAAATGAATAAAGAATAAAATATCTTGCTATATCCGCCCTCTGAATATTTAAAGGTAATGTTTCATAATACCTTAGGAATCCTGGATAATTTTCTTGAATTAAGTTTCTATTATCTTCGTCGGTCCATAATTTGTCATCCCAATCAGGGTGATGTTCCTTCCAAGAATGAGAATATTGATTCAATTCCTTTGGCAAGGAATTAGTTTTCCACGTCTGATGAATGATCTTCTGTATCTTCAATGAAATAGGTTAAATAGAATTCATATAACTCAAAATCTCATGCCTTGTTTGTTCCTGTGTCCACCGGTCTTCTATCCATCGGCTACCCTTTAAAGCCATTTCTTGATATTTTTCAAAGTTATGAAATACCTCTAATATAGAAGCTTCAATGTCCTTG
The DNA here is from genome assembly GCF_056858335.1 of Agaribacillus sp. DX54. NCBI lineage: Bacteria > Pseudomonadati > Bacteroidota > Cytophagia > Cytophagales > Splendidivirgaceae > Agaribacillus > Agaribacillus sp. DX54. Next base: position 5,013 of record NZ_JBXEQE010000051.1, on the reverse strand, counting down.
ATATTGATTTTATACCACATCCCGTAGATGTTATTGTCAAATTTTGCGTCTTCCAACCCCTCTGTTGGGATGATGTTGTAAAAATTAGATGCTACCAGTTCTTGGTGAACTGGAATATCACTAATGATTGTTGGGATTCCAAGATACATACTTTCACGAGGTGTAAAAGACCACCCTTCACCGCTTGTTGGGAATACATAACAAGAAAGCTTGCTATACCATGATGATACCTGATCATCTGATAAAATGCACTCTGACCATTCAACAAATGAACTGTTCCTAATTTCATTAAATGTTTCGCCACTAGCCCAATCATAGAACTTTGATACATGAATTGAAAGTCTTAATGAAGGGATCCTACTAAGCAAGTTTTTACAAGCAAGGAAAAGTTTGTAGAGATTTTTTCTTTGAACAGGAACTCCTAAAAACCCAATACGAAACATTTTTTTGGAAATGACTTTTCTGGGGAATCTTTTATATCTATTAAACCCTTGAGGAATTATTTTGATAGGAATTTTGACATTTGAGTTTTCAAAAACTGCCTTAACATGTTGATGAGGAACAATGCAATATCTGTAGTGATTATTAATGGAATATACCCAAAAATCCGGAAGCCTGGTGGTTTCAAAGGTGGTATAGATTACATTCAAATTAGCAGAAGAAATCCTATGTAGATAAAGAAATGGGATTCCGCAAACTACTACTTTCTTGAAGGCGATATTTCGAGTACTTGTTTTTATAATTCCTATCTCTTTGACCTGATGATAAACCGTGGTTAACCCATCGTGTTTGTTTTCATTGTACGTCTTTAAAGTATATAACCGTCGGTCTGGATTAATACTTAGCCTTTTTGTAATTAAATCTCTTGTTACCCCTTCAGTTAAAGATCGGAGTAACGGTGTTGACTTTTGGGATTTTATCTTTTCAGAGGGAGCCTCCTTCCACCTCCAGGTTCCGAAATGAAAGTGCATTGCGTAATTTCCAAAATGACATGAAACACCTTGGCAATGGGGTCTTGGGCATTTTCTGTCTTGATTCCTTAGTATTGTTACATCTTTATACTTGAATTTAGCTTGGTGAAAGGTTGTAGTTATTAATCCTGGGCCTGTGGTTTCGAGAAGATCGTGGTGTGTTGATATCGTCCGTTTAGAGTTCTTAGCCATTTCAACCAGAATACCCAATAGAAAAGGGTGCCTTGAAACACTTCCAAACATGTAGTTGGCGATTCTTAACCGATAAGCATGATCAAGTTCTCTTGCTTGTTGCTCAGACAGAGTTTTTTCTTCGGCAAAAACACAATTATATATACATAAGGGGTCTAACTTTTTCAAAATAAGCATATCCATATCTAGGTAAAACCCTCCAAACAAGTATATGGCTATGATCCTGAAAGCATCTACTCTCATAATGTTTTCCGGATAACTGTTAAAAATAGGGAGAAAAGATCTCAAATGGACCTTAATCATATTGCGACAATCATCATCATCATAAAATCTGTAACTCCAATCGGGATGGGTTTCCTGGATTCTTTTCTGAAAATCACGGTATACCGGTGGTATATTTTTGCCTTTGTAGGTTTGATGAATTATTTTCGGAATACCCATGAAGTTATTGTCACTAACATATCAGGAAAATCTCGCAAATTATTTTTAATTTGTTGTTTAAAGTAAAAAAAATCATGTGAAATCCCAATATATTTGAAACACAATAATTCAGAGTTGTCATTGGGCAAGATAATCGGTTTAATCAAACAACTAAACATGTATCTTTTATATGTCGAATGAACCTTTGGTCTCCTGTTTATGTGTCACCCACCAAAGGGTTGATTTATTGAAACGGGCTATAGACTGTTTCCGAAATCAATCTTATGATAATAGGGAGTTGTTAATAATCTATGAGGATCTGGACATTGAAACAGCCGATTATGTTGAAAAAATCACAAACCCTCAAATTTTTCTGTTAAAAGTAAAATCTGCATTAAAATTGACCTTGGGTGATTTAAGGAACATGTCTATAAGAAAATGCAATGGAACTTACTTTTGCCAATGGGACGATGATGATTGGTACAAGGACAATAGGATAGAATATCAAATGAAAATCCTAAAAAAACAAATCTTGGCTGTTCAATATTGTCACATTGGTTAGTTTATGATTGCCAGGAAAGGAAAACATACCTATCTGGATTTAGATCTTGGGAAGGAAGTGTATTATGTAAAAAATCCTTGATAAAAAATGAAACGAAGTATTTAAGCACTAGCAAAGGTGAAGATACTTCTCTAATCATGTATCTAATTAGAAAAGGTCAAGTGGCATCGACGTTTTACCCTAGCTTATATATTTATGTTTATCATGGTGCCAATGTCTGGGATAGGGAGCATTGGAGCGGAATCATGAAACTAGGAAACCAATTATCAACGGAATTTTCAAAGATGATTGGCAACATTTTAGAAGGGAGATATTCCCATAACAAGGCGTCAGAACTATTAGATCAACACCTACTATTTGATCCGGATGTTTAAACACTTATTCCGTAAAATAAGCCATTATGGATTGGCGATATTTTAATTAGTGTTTCATTTATTCTTTAAAATTTTTATATTCCTTCATAGGTTCGAAATTCGGGTTTTCCGAGTAAAGTCACAAAACGTTTTGACAGAATAAAAGCAGAGTAATTGATTAATACATGAAAAAACTAAAAAATCGATTGAGGGGGATATTTGCAGTACCTATTAGTCTGGCAATTATGTTGGTCCTTTTTTCACTTTTGGTTGGATGGAACCCTGTCACACTATTTTTGTTTTGGTTTATATTAGTTCCAGTGTTGACACTTTGTTTACCAACAGTGCTTCTAAAGAACAAAAATAACTTAGTTGATTCACTGTTTGGGTTAATCATCTTTTATGGATTTATGATATGGATGATCTATGAACACTATCAAACAGATTATTTTCAATTAATGATTGTAAGCCTAGGTCTAAACATCGTTATAGTGGTCGTAATATCTTTTGCTGTAAGGCAAAGAGCTAAAGTCAGGTAAAAGAGGAAATGGTAGCGATTATAAGTATTTTCCAGGAGGCAAACTCTTGCCAGCTATGGTCACCTTGAACTATTTGACCTTTGATTCGGTTAATTCTCCTTTTGGAACCTCAATCAAGACTCCTATGTTTCTTGCACCTGGAAGCATAGTTAACTACTGCTTTAAGTGGATATTCTGGATCAAAAAAGTATGAACTTGTTTTCATGGATTTTCTTGAAGATACCTTATATAGGTTGTAAAGAGCAAGCTGCCTTGCATCATGATCGGCCTTAAAGAAAGGGGAATAGTAAAATTTCAATACAACCGTATCTGTCTTACACAAAGAACAGACGATCTGATTTCTATTCAAAAATCAGGAATTCTGATGCTTATGGTGTAAATCAATTTATATGTGTGTATATTACAACCAGTGGTTTGGGCATATCAAAATAGCTTTAGGGAATTGAATTTGGTTTTAACTGTACTAGGTTATGCCTCGCATTGGAATTAGGAGCTCAAAATGTTGATTTTCAATCCAATTAGACTATGGACAAGCAAATGTACGACAGGATTCTAAAAGGTGCAGTGGATCTCGCTGAACATTTGTTAAGTACTGCTAATAGGGAACCTATAGGGATATCATGGAACAGTACTTTCAATGAAAACAATAAACCGAGGGTGACAAAAAATGAGACAATTTATAACGGGGTATGCGGGATTCTGCTGTTCTTCCTGGAGTTATATAAAAAGACAAAGGACCAAAAATATTTAGGAGTCATCACCAAAGGGTTAAAATGGGTAGAGGAATATTGCCGCAATCATCCTTCTGCCAGTATATCCTTGTTTACAGGAAGATCCTCTGTTTCTTATTTTTATATACAATTATATTTGACTACGGGGCTATCAGATTATCTTGAAAAGGCCTTGCATGTAGAAAAAAAAAATGTGGCTTCTATCGATCAATTATATAATCATCAAATTACAGATTACTTAAATGGTATTTCAGGACGAGTATTAGGATTGATTTATTTACACTCAGTAAGCAATGAACATTGGATATTGCAAACCATTAACGATTTTACCAAGGAGATTTTTAACAGGGCTTATCTAGAAAAGGGTGGGCTGTGCTGGGACCGGTCATCATTAAGCATTCATGGCTTGTGTGGCTTTTCTCACGGAGCCTCCGGGGTGGCAAAGATATTTTTGGAGTTAGGAAATTATCTGGAAAATGAATCTTTTTTTATGATTGCGGATATGGCTTTTGCTTATGAGTCGATGTTTTACAGCGTAGAAGCCAATAATTGGATAGACTTGCGGAAAATGGTTTTTACTGAAGATGACGAAAAATCTTTTCAGAGTGCCTATGTTTCCAGAGATTTAAACTTTTTTACTAAGGGAAAGGATACTTTTAATGCATGGTGCCACGGTGCTGCCGGTGTGGGCCTTACAAGGCTGAGAGCATATGAGGTGACAAAAAATAGTAAATATCTAAAGGAGGTTGAATTGGCAATAGCCAAGACCATCGAAACCGATGTTAAGAATAAGATTAGTCAATCATTTACTCTTTGCCACGGAAGGGGAGGAAACGCTGATTTATTTTTGGAATCTTTCCGTGTACTCGGTAAGACCAGATATTGGGAATACGCTCAGAAAATTGTACTTGATGCATTAGATGAAAAGGATCGAAATGGATTTTACTGCTCAGGAACAATCAGTAGACGAGACACAAGTATGTTTGTAGGCGAGGCAGGTGTCGGGTACTTCTTTTTAAGGACTCTTGACCCTTTGAACGTACCCTCTATTCTATCCCCAAAAATTGATAAAAAGATCGAAAAATTGAATATAACGGATCAATCGTTTTTAAATAGCTCACTTTCGGATATTTGTATCCGAAGTATAGAGAAAAGATATGCCAGAACCATTAAGGTCTTAAGCAGGTTGTTTCCGGAAAAAGCACAAGATCTTTTGAAAAAAATAACACGTTATCAAGATTTAAA
>NZ_JBXEQE010000050.1:0-23606 GCF_056858335.1 Agaribacillus sp. DX54 | reverse complement strand
ACCATTAAGAGTAGCATGGTGAATTTTGAGGTTACTTTTTCCTCCCACATCGCAATTAAAGTCCCGTAATGAATCAATGATTTTCATGAGCTTGCCGTAATATGGATCAGACTTTTTGACCTTACCTTTGTTGATAGCGTTAGCAATGGAATTGTGCAATGTTTTGACTTTTTTATGTTCAACCTGCTTTCCATGTAGGTTGACATACCGTTTTATTAAGCGGATTGAAGGCCTGATCTGTCTTGATCCGGTAATCGCCTGAAACTCATTCAACTTCTCCTCAGAGATTTCCACCTTGACAGTTTCTCCCATTTTGTTATGAAGGTCTACAAGCCATTCCTGGATAAATTTGATTTGCCCGCCATAGGGTGAAGTCTTGCGAACTTTTTTTTCTAAAATCTCTCGTTGAATAGCATTAATGAAAAGCAAAATCTGGTGTTTGGTCTTTTCTTTATCATGCATATTAAGCATTCTTCGAATCAAAAGGATTTCCTCTCCATAGGCTTCAACGAACTTGCCAGTGAATTTTGTTACGGGCTTACGGCTCTTAGCACCCGGTATGCTATATTTAAAAGTTGATACAATTTCTGAGATGTTTCAGAAATATTTCTCCTATTAAGATCACCTATTTTTGAATTAAAAATATTCCAGGCTGATTTATTAGATTTTATTATTTCGGATTTATGTTTAGTAATTAGACTCTTACGCTCAGGCTTTAAACAGTCTTTGAAATATTTATCGTCAATTAAATGTTTAGTTTCCCCAACATTGTTTTTTGAGTAGTTTTTACTAATTCGTTCTAACGCCGTAATTAATATAAAATAGCGTTCATCCAAACCTACATTATTTGTTGAATTTAATGAGAATATTAATTTACCAAAGTCAAGTGTTTTGTTTAAATGATAAAATTTATCGAAACCATTAAGAAAGGCTTTATGAAAAATTTCACTTGTATATGAGTGGTGGATATCAACTGGTAAATAGTCATTACAGTGATTCTCTGTAATTCGTTTATATGAATAAATGATAATAGTTTGAGCATCAAAACCTCTATTTCCTAATTTTATTTTTAACGTTTCACCCAACAATTCTTTTCTTAGTCTTACTTGACTTCCATTTATAAAAGACAGAAAATGTAATAAGTCTTTTTTAAATATTTGGTACTTTTTGTACGTCAGTTCGCTGTAACCTTTGGGACTCCTAAAGTCAATTAATATATTTTTATTAACAGGATTTTTAAAAAACACGATTTTATGGTGATTACCAATAAAATCAGGATGATTAAATACAAAGGAGCATTCGGTATGGTCAAATTCGATATTAAGTAGATTGTCCACTTTCCCAGAATTTCGATATTGTTCTGTTTCGGTATGATCTCCAAAATGCATTTTAAGTCCTTCAATTTCTGAAAAATATATTGGTGTTTCTATAAGAGTAGAATTTTCGACCTTCGGCACTTCATCTCGGTTATTAACAAGTTTAATGTATTTGTCACATATAAAATTTACTTTTTGATTGCTATACTTGTATCGAGTACAAAATAGGCCCTCACATTCAATGTCATAGCCTTTTTCTGTTTTTCCTATTAATCGATAATAGTTAAGCCCTTTTACACCATCATAAAAGTCCTGTTTCTCGAAAAATGATTCGATATGTAATACCCCATCATTCTCGAATATCAAAGCAAAGGGGATATTACATTGCTTCTTATCAACCTCTACATATCCGCTTATTATTGTATAAATATGTTTCATTCAAATACAGTACGTTTATAAATTTCACCCCTAATGGTTTTTTCAATCTCCGTAGATATATCAATGCCCATTGGGTAGGTGTAATTAGCATTTTTTAGTTTCATTTCCCCATAAATGATTTTCCCTTCATTATCGGTTGCTTTTATTTCCTTTGCGCTAATCGCTGATGTTATATCTCCTTCTGATATTGTCAGAAACATAGTCAATATGAGTTTTATCGGTACAAAAAGAGGTATTTCTTTTTAGTCCAGTCAGAATTTATTAATAACCCATCAAGTTGATTCTTTGAGTCAAATGTATAAACTAGGGAATAGCTATGAATTATTTGATTCAGAATAAAACCCCAGTCCTTATTTTCTTTATGTGTTTCCTCAAGATTATAATGCCTTTCCAAGTGATGCCAGTTCATAAAATCTACAATTGCACCTTTACTTTTGCATAGTGAAATGCCTTCTTGTGTTTTTAAAAATTTAGGAGGTATTTTTTGAGCTTCATCTAGTTTTCGAATAATTATATGCCCCTATTAATATTGCTTTTTCAATCTTCATATAAGACTGATTGTATCTCTTTTGAAGAAATCGAAATCGTGCGACAATCAAAAAATTGTCATATAATTGCTTCTTCCAATGGAAGCTTTCATGTATCATATTTAATTAAGTACTACTTGCTATACACCACAATGTGGTTGCATACATTTATTTTAAAGACTTTAATCTAAGGGATTTTTAATGAAATTCATATCGGCGGCAATATGTGTGTATGCTTCTGTCGTTTTGCTTGAATGATGACTTAATACCATCTAGATACGTCCTCGAAACTAATTCGATTAGACTTAACGGATTAAGCTTGTAAATCTCAGTCGGGTCTCACCCGACGTAGCCCGCCCAGAGAGCTTTGCAAATATGCGCAGGTCTTTTTTTAAGCAACTTTCCCACTATGAGTTGTATGCAATGTTGTGAGTAAATTTATGGAAGTAACCAATCTCTATCTGGTCTTGCTAATTGACGAGCATTATTATATGCCATATCTAAAGTTAAACAGGTGGATGCTCTATAGAATGTATCATGTTTTTCGACCACGAGGGCCAAGTCCGCTGTCTTCGGATTATTCAGGCATAATGGAAGTAATAGCTGAACCTTTCCACGATGAAAATGGGGAATGGCCGTTTTGTAATTTCGTCTTACCCTTTCCTTTGCGTTGTCGATTGAACCTTTTATTAATGTCTGCACACCATAGTCGTCCATTGATTTGTAAGGTTCTGGAAATCGTTCTTTGTTATGACTAACTATATGCTCCACATTGGTTCTTAATTCTAATCTTGCATCCATTACCAATAAAGAAGGGTCGTCAAAATAATGTGCCATAGGTGGAAGAATAGAAAATTTGGTCATATCATATTCCCCTTTTCGTTTCCATCCTTGAAAAAACCACGGTTGAGATGCCTCTTCATTTCTATTAGTATTACAGTATGCAAAAATTGGTTCTTGATTGGATGTTACTAAACCTGTATTAAAGGTTAAATTTTGACCATTATCAGAAACAACAATTTTATCCTCTTCGGCAAGTCGTCTGTATGTATATTGAATGTAATTAGGCCTCCCTTCTAATTAGGTTATTCATTAGTCTTATTGCCATCTAATGAGTTGGGGTTTGGTAATTTGAACAATATTTTGAAATGATAGTCTTGTTTTATTATTAGCATAGTACAATTTTAATAGTGATACAGGTATACTGAATGGCTAAATTTCAGGACAAGGCGTACCTATCCTGTCTTTGCTTTGATTCAGCAGTACAATTATCGTAGTTTAGCTAAGCTGCTTTTTTGAGCGACGCTTCGGATGGGGGTTTGCGCCTGCGTTTGGTCAATAACACTGCATTGGCAGCCATGACACCAAAAAACACCCAGGTTTTCTCGGTTGCTTCTCTTAGGGCCTTGACTTTTCTAAGGCCATAATGATTTTTGTGATTGCCAAATGCACCTTCCAGGTGAGTAGATCGCACTTTATTGATTTGTGACTTCAATACATCAATGGCTTTGTTTTTGTTGTGATCTTTTGGCTGGCGGCCTTTTGTTACGAACCCGTGAAAGATTTGTTTTTCGCTTAAATACCTGCGGTTTTCGTTGGTCGCATAAATTCGATCAGCTGCTAGTTGATGACAGTGACCAAAAGCTTGTTTGTGTTTAGCAACAGTGATTTTCAGCCGCTTACATTCATTAAAGGGATTGAATTCCATACAATCAAACCAGATCACCCCATCGCATTGGAGCATATGCGATTTCATGCCCCATTCATTGGGCTTGTTTTCTTTACCTCTTTTGATGGTCCTGATATAAGGTTTGTGTAAAGAAACAATCCGGTCGGCAATTTTGGCCTGTGGATCAAGGGCCAGTCTTTGTTGCTGAATAAGCACCTTTTTGATGGTGCGAAGATAATCACGTTGTAAATGGGTCAGCGCTAAGTTGGGATGGGCGTCAAGGACTCGCTGAAGTTGATCCAGGCCTTTCTTTAGCAGGTATAGTAAGGAGGTGTGACGTTTCCTTCCTTTTTTGTAAGACTTTTTGCGCAGTTTAAAATAACGCTGTTGCTTACGTTTCTGATCAACGAATTTATTCCTGGGTCTTTTGATCTTCAATAGTTTGCAGCTTTTGAACAACATATGCTGGTACACCCAAGTACAACTCTCCCAAAGTAATTTCACATCGGTAGGAAATCTTATATAAGACTCGTAAACGGTCGCATCCATCAACAACAAGGAAGTTAAATCCATATCATCCTTCCAATGGGAAAGTAACACTGCTTGAAGTTGCTGCCAGTCAGCCTGGTCGGCTACATAACCGCGTACCTTGGATAAAATGGCGGTGTCTCTGACCTTTTCGGTCTCTGATAACAGTTTACCACAGAATAATTGAAGGGACCAGTCCGTATTAAAACGCTCAATTAGCTTTTCATCGCTGGTATCCAGTAAGTGTTTCAAAAACATTAACCCTAACATCCCTTGATTAGTAAACCAGGGCTTGGGGCTTGGTTTGGATTTATCTATCCGTGGAAGGCAACTTGAAAGCGCTTCCCAGGGAATGGTCTGATGGATTTGGCCCAATGAGGTCTGCTTGAATAAGTGCAATTTTGGATGGTCAAACTGCTCAACTTGGAAAAGTGTTTGTTGCATAGTAGATTGAGGTTTGGATTGTTATTTTTCTCAACTACAATCTAACACTAAACCCCAAAAAATGCTATATATAGTATGTTTTTGGGGTTTTTATTCTAATAATTAACGATCAAAACCCCTAAAAATGCCCTCTAAAGCCATTTTTACCAGAAATAATTAATTAGAAGAGAGGCCTAATTAAACAAAATAGGCAAATGGTGTTCACTTTCAGTCCGCTGATAATTCCAGTTTTCATCCTCAGCTAATTCTCGTAATTCATCCATTTTTTCATTCATTTCAGGGATGAACATTAAATCAAATATTCGATCTGGCCAGTTTTCCATTTATTTTATTCTTTAAATTAATCATAACTACTCACTATACACTGCCTTGTGGTGTATACAATTATTTTATAAACTTTAATCTAAAGGATTTTTTATCGGATTCAAAAATGTTTAACTACAGTTAATACTATTGATAAAAACGAGGTATTAAACTCAATTTCTTACGATTTCAAACAAAATAGCCTAAATCCTAACGATTCAGACAAAAGTCGGGATGACTGGCTCTCGATCGAACTTTTTGATGGAGGATTTGGAGGGGTTGGAAGAGTATTTTGGGCTATTTGATTAATAAGGTCTACTCATATTGTTTAGCATTAATTAATAATATTCCATCTCTAAACAGTCCGATTTTTAGGACGGGTTACATGAGGACTTCTTGGAATTCAGTTTTTCTGTTATTTCGTCTGCTATCATTTTTCTATTGCCGGTAACAGCCCAGATTTGGCCCATGCCTCTGAATTAAAAAAATATCTTCTCAAATAGCGGATTTGCAGATCAGTTTCAAAACAGCAGGTTGAGGCATGTGCTATATCGTCTGTTAGATTTTTGTCCTGATACAATTAACCAATTCCTCTACTTCTCCTTTTTTAATTTGACATTCCCAGATTCGTAGGACTGTCCAGTTCTTAGCAGTTAATGTTTCGGTTACAAGCTGATCTCGTTCCATGTTCCGCTTAATTTTCTGAGTCCAATATTCCTTGTTCTGTTCCGGTTTTAAGTTACGGCAATTATGTCCATGCCAAAAGCAACCATCGGCAAAAACAGCGACTCTTAACTTTGGGAATACGAAATCTGGTTTACCAAAGAGCTTGAAATTTCGTCTCCATCCTTTTATGCTGTTGTGCTTGAATAATTCTATTAGTCTAAGCTCTGTTGATTTATTCTTAGAGGACTTAACTTTCTTCATTATTTGACTCCTCTCTCTTTTTGTGAAAGTATCAGTCATTTTTATTCAAGATAGTTATCCAATCGTTGGTAAAGTTCAAAGACTCAAGAACAGTTTCCTTGTCGAGAGCTGGTGGAGTTTGAATCCGAATAATCAAGCAATCAGAGGGTATCTTCTCTAAGATTGTGAATTGAGATCCATGTGGTTGCCAAGTGAATCGATGTTCCTTAGTTAATTTCTCAAATCCCACCAAATTGTGATTTTTGTTCCATTCCCAATAATAAAGTTCAGGATCGTATCGAATTGTATCAAATTCAAAGACGTTTACAATGGAAAGATCGTTTGATTTGACCAAAACTATAGTTCGGAGATGTTTGTATTTCTCTCGGATTGCTGAAACTCTTTCATTCCAGATTTCCAGAACTTGTTCTCCAGGCAGGTTTGGATCAACGCTTGTGTCAATAGTCTCTCCAAAGGAATACACAATAGAATTTCTTCCTGAGATTAATCGAACTTTTTGCTGTGTTTCAGGATTAGTAGCCTTGACTGTTTTTGCTCCCCATGCAGTATTGCCAAGAACAACGTCATCAAGCCCTACATTTGATGGTTTCCATTCTGCACCAATACAATTCGCAAAAATTTCTTCCCACTCTGAACCCTCTAAACTGGCTTTGCCTTTGGTTGCCAAAAGATAAACGATTTCCTTTCCTAATGAGAAAGGAAAATCAGATGGAAATCTATTCAGCAAGTAGGGAGAAACAGATTTATTTACGTTTCGTAGTTTAGGTGATTTTTTACTCATTTATTGCCGTATTTTACCTCGTATTCTCTTAAGATGAGACTTGTATCGATAGTTTTAGAGATAAATGGTAATAGTTTCAGAGCCACCGCCTTAACAATGTTGACGGGCACCGCGTTTCCAACTTGTTTTCTCAATTGACCATCTGTCACAACTATTTCATAATTATCAGGAAAACCTTGAAGGCGGAGCATTTCTCTTGATGTTAATCTCCTTTCTCCATTGACTAAAAGATAATTGTAAGATGCCCCGGCGCGTAAAGCACAGGAATAAGGGTATGAGCAAATATTCCCCGACTTGTTTTCATGCCAAATCGAAAGCGGATATGAAGATGTGTGCTTAATTTTTCGCTTATTTTGAATATAATCCGAGGCATAGTGTTTCGAGTCAACATGGGTTTCTAAAATTTCTTCAAGAGGAGTATAATTCCTTTTAGGACTAGGAAAATTGAATAAAATCGGTTCCCTATGTCCAACAATTATTACTCTTTCTCTTTTTTGAGGAAGTCCATAATCCAATGCATTCAAAACACTGTATTGTACATGATATCCAATCTCTCTCAATGATTCAAGAATGACTTTTAGAGTCTTCCCCTTGTCGTGTCCAACAAGTTGCTTAACATTTTCTAAAATGAATGCTTTTGGTTTCTTCTCATTCAGAATTCGAGCTATATCGAAAAATAATGTTCCACGTGTATCTTGGAAACCTTTCATATGTCCAATTATGCTAAACGCCTGGCAAGGGAAACCTGCTAGCAAAATGTCATGATCTGGAATGTCCGTTTCTGAAATTTGGGTAATGTCACCCTTTGGAAGTTCACCGAAATTATGTTCATATGCCAATTGACAATGTTGGTCAATGTCAGATGAAAATATGCACTCAGAAATAATATCATGTTCATTACAAGCTTGTTCAAAGCCAAGTCTAAACCCGCCAATTCCACAAAAAAGATCGATATATCTGAGTTTTTCCATATTAATTCAATATTTTACTAAATTAACAAAAAAGTTGTGAGTATTTCCCAATTCGGGCCCATCAATATGAACCTAAATCCTTCTTTGTGTGTCAGGATTAAATCTAACAACTCGCTAAACACCCCTTGTGGTGCTTATATTTATTTTATCAAAACCTTAATCTAAGGGATTTTTAATAAAATTCATATCCGAACTGGCCAACCTCAGCTTTCAGCTTCAGCAGACGAGGCCCGCTTGTGGAAAGTCCGTGTTATTTATTCTTCGCTAAAAGGAGACCGGGTTGTACCCGACGAAGCTAGCCCAGGGAATTATATGCCTAGCTAATTTCGAAGAAATATAACAAAAAAGAAGCCCCGCCTTCGCTCTTCGAGCTACGGCGGGCGAAGTCGGGATGACTGGCTCTCGATCAAACTTTTTCATGGAGGATTTGAAGAGGTTGGAAAGGTATTTTGAGTCATTTGATTGATAAGTGACAATAAATAGCCTTACTTCTTTTTCTGGTAAGGCCAAATTCTGGGTGATAGGACTACATAGAGCCATTAGCCTAGGTTCTCATTTTTTATTTGATGCTCATTTAAATAACCCGGATCACAGATCCTGCGCAGCCGCCTTAAAAAACAAATGAGTGTGGGGGATTCTAGGCCAGTTAATTCCTTTTTATGGAACACTACCACCCAGAGGGATTGGTGCACTTACAAGTAGAGAAGAAACACGATTACCCATTGTTCCGCTATGATTTCATATACTGTTAGGTATCATTTTTCTCTTTTGTATAAACTTCTTTTATTATTCTACGAGCTTCCTGAGTTGCAATAGCATAATCGTCAAATTCTTCGTTGAAGAAATAAAATAAAGCCTTATTAAACTGAGGCAGACTAAAAAATAAGAAATTATTCATGCTATGAATGAAATGCGATTCTGGATCTGATAAGCCAAATGTGATTAAAGAATGAAATCTAGGTTCTTTGTTTTTAATAGTTACTCTTTTCTGAGACTGTCTTAACTGTTCAGTGGCTTTATAAGGAGAATATCTAATATTACTTCTCAATATAGAAAGAGGTACATTTGATAATATCGGTTCATAACCTTTACTTTTAGAGGCCCTATATTTTCTTCTGAATTCAAGAACATGAAATTTGTATTCTATGATTTCCATCCATCGCAATATGTTTAACAAATCCGATTCATTAGCGGAAGTATCAAAGTCAGTTTGCTTCAACAGGATTTGTATGTGTCTTTCAATATAACTTAGATAGGTTGTATTGCATGTCTTACAAGCAGGCACAGTCGATTTATTGAATGTTTGATCTATTTCATTACTATTGGTTCTAAAAAACATTATAGGATCATTTTGAAACACCCATTTAGGCATCACATGTTCTTTTGTGAGAGATTTAGGCGAACCGCAGAAAATGCATATTTCTGGTTTTCCTGCAAAATTGTTGGGATCATAGTGGTTGTCAAGGATATTGTCTATAATACTCTTGGCAGAATTTCCGACATTGACTCTAAGCTCCTTGAATCTGTTGTCAATCATTTGCCTATCCAATTATGTGACACCTAACGCATAGCAATACGGAATCCGTTTCGTATATTTTCAAATTATGACTACCTAATCTAAAGGATTTCATTTAATAGTCAAAATGCTGCTATCACGGGCAAAGACAAATAAATTACAGCCAATATCGACAAGTTTAAAACAAAAAAGCCCGAATCTTAACGACTCAGGCAAAAGTCGGGATGACTGGATTCGAACCAGCGGCCTCTTCGTCCCGAACGAAGCGCGCTACCGGGCTGCGCTACATCCCGAAAAACCGGTGTAACCGGCAATTTTGCCAAAAAGGCAAAGATAAGACTTAATCGGCGGGATGTGAAAAATTTTATAAGACATTTAATATAATCAAATGCAAATCTGCCTACCGTAATATTGTTTAAAGCTTTACTATGGCTACCCGAAAAAGGCTCACTACCAAGGCAAAAGACAACCAAAGTTGAATTCTTAAAGATTATTTAATAAAGGCGTATTGTTTTTAACAGCAAAAAGTTTTAAATCACCATCCGAAAATTAACCGAATCTATATTAAGAATACGCCCATGCCAACTCAAATCAATATTTTTCGCTTTTTGCCTGTGCTTCTTGCAGGAATTCTATGTGTTTTTTCAGGATGTAAACCTCAAAGTCCACCCGAAATAGCTCAAATCGATCAATCGGAACCAACTAACCCCTGGACAAATCTGGAATGGAACAATGATCCAAAGAATTTCCAGTTTGTAATAGTTACCGATCGCACCGGTGGTATGCGCCCGGGTATTTTTGAGCAGGGTGTGGAGAAGGTCAATCTCCTACAGCCGGAATTTGTGCTAAGTGTCGGGGATTTGATCCAGGGGTATACTGAAGACCTTGACGAAATAAAAAGGCAATGGGATGAATTCGACGAATTTGTAAACCGCTTGAACATGCCGTTTTTTTATGTCGCTGGCAACCATGATATTACTAACAAAGTAATGGAGGACATCTGGAAGGAACGGCTTGGCGCTACTTATTATCATTTTGTTTATCATGATGTGTTGTTCCTGTGCCTTAACAGTGAAGAGGGGCTGGATGCACATCGTAGTTCATTTTTTTCGGATGAACAAAGGACATTTGTCAGACAAACCCTGGACGCTAACCCCGATGTACGCTGGACGCTGGTTTTCTTGCATAAACCTGTATGGTTGGCTGAAGAAAGCACTGCAGAAGGGGCTGGTAAAGAGGCCGTTGAAAAAAGTGGTTGGAGCGAAATAGAATCTATGCTTCAGGGCCGTAAACATACGGTTTTTGCAGGCCATATTCACCGTTACACTCACCGCACACGACACAACAACAACTATATTACCCTGGCCACCACTGGCGGTGGAAGCAGGCTAGGAGGGCCAATTTTTGGACAATTCGATCATGTTATGTGGGTAACAATGACTGATGAGGGGCCCGTCATGGCTAACCTGATGCTGGAAGGGATCTGGGATGAGGATTTCAGCCGTGAGGATGTTGAAAACTACCTGACAATGGACCTGAAACGTAAGTCGATACTTGTGGAATCGAACTTCGATGATGAAAAACCTCTTAAGAACGAGTCGTTTGACGTCAGGATATTCAACTCACACGAGGTGCCGATGGAAGTAACCCTTACCCTTGAAAAAGGCGAACACATTACTTTTAGTCCTGACAAGATTGTAAAAACGATCTCCCCTAATTCGGTAGATAAAGTGAACGTTAAGCTTCAGGTTAAAGGCCAACCTGTTCCGCAAAAGCAGGTCAAGCAGGATGAAGAACCTGAATGGAAGAAATTGTGGGATGAATTGGAGGATCTTCCCGTATACTGGGAAATCACCTATGATTTTGAAAAGTATGGGAAAATTTCAGTCAAAGGATCTGCTGAGATTTATTAATTTTCCTGTACCCTAATACAATAAGATTTAAGGCCGGTATATCTTGCCGCTATCTTGAGGATAATCCTCAAAAAGATTTAACCAATAGTAAGCCTACCAAAATGACTCAGCACGTACAGTGCAAAATAAGTGATCCATTTGCTAGGCTTACCTTTTTGTTCCACATCCATCAGCATTTTACCATTTAGTGAATTGTCCAGGTTCCAGATAAAACCTTCCCCCATTTTATTTTCAATGACCTCCAGGGGTTCTTCGAGTTGTGGATTCATGGGCGTACCAACCAGCGCCAACGCATACATCGCCTCTAATATGTCAGAATTGTAATGTGATGGAAATCCAAACTTCACCCAGCCTGGTTTTGCTTCCCTATCACCGATTCCATATGATTGCAGAAACATTTCTTTTTGATCGAAAACCCAATCTTTCACCGTTTGGCCTTTGGGAAGTTCCGAACGCTTTGGAGCAGTGGCCAGAACCTCCTGCCATTTCTTCCGGTTACCCGGCACATATTTTGATATTTTATTTTGCAAGAGGGATTTGACTACCCGCTCAATGGCCTTACCGACAACCGAATCCCTTTTTTCTTCAGTAATCTGCCCAAAGCACAATAGCAACTTAGGAAGGGCCATTTGACATCTTGGAAGCAGGCTGTAATCCATCAATGTACATTTTATTCCCTGATCGTCTAAAATACGTTTTGCCAAAGTTGCCGTTTCTTCAACCACAAAAGGATTATCGCTATAACCCAACCGCACCAGCGCCTGCAAGATTTTTGCCGTAACGCACTGCATGCCTGTTGAGGAGATCCATTTGCGACTTTGAAGGATGTTTTCCGCCAATTCGGCCACCCTAGGATCACTGCGATCAGCCAAAAATTGACCAAGAAATATAAGCTGCCAGTATTTTCCCTGATACTTCCAGGATGCCTTGTCATCATCTTTAATGAACTCATGAAAATGCTGCAATATCTCTTGTGTCACCTCATATTTCATAATTTGAGATTTGGCTTCCTGTACCACCTTGGTGGAAGAGGACTTTTTTAAGAGGTTGGTCAAAGTAAGATAACGAACGGGGGGATTATCGTTTTCTAAAAGCCAGGCAATTGTTTTTGAGTCAGGTTGCATGTTTTAAATAACCATATTAGTTCACAAAACAGCAATGATCCCGGTCATCCTTAAAAATGATTTGCCAGGTGGCAAGTATTGAAGCAGACCCCTTCCAGTCAATACCAATGATTTGAATCATCAAATGACCTAAAACCAAAGGAACCGACACTTTCTACTTCTTACATCGCTTAATCAGCTTAAACGCCCAATCATAGTGACTTGAAGTTGCCGAAACGAGATATGAACCCAAAGAAGTTGTTCCCGTCCATTTATATCTTTTCTTTTCAAAAAGCTCTTCATCGCTATGCTTTTCGATGATTTTTTGCAGCCCGGCAAATGAATTGTCAAGTAACTTCCTTACCTCCTTCAAATCTGTGTGTTCGTATTTCTCCTTTATCTTCTTGTTTAGATCAGGTACGGTTTTCCAGGTATATCCTTTACCTGGGATGTCTGGTTTGTCACCGGTCATGCCAACCGAGTACCAATCCTGCATCATCAGGTGCCAATGATGGAGATGTGCCAAAACATCCCTGATATTTCTGTTCAGGGTTCCCTGAGGAAATTCGGCATGTACTTCTTCTTCAGAAAAAGATTCGACATAGTTAAGCAACTTTTCGTAGTTCTTGTGACCGAGATCTATCAACTCGGTTTTGTTTTTTGGTCTGGGCATATTTTAATATTTCTGAAGTTTGCCAACGGTTTTGTACAAAAGCTGGCTGTTTTTGTGTAAAAATTCTATGAATCAGGAGACAGGATCCATTAGCACTAAAATAAAGAATCAGCACGAAAAAGAGGCCAATCCGATTAAAAAAATTAATATATTTTAAACCTTATTTAACACGCACTGTCTTTGAATAGAATAATACAGAATCTGCCATGCGCTCTGATAACAATCCGTATTATCCCGACGTAAAGTTCTTTCTTATCCTTATACCGTTTATAAGTGCTTTCAACTACTATTTAACCTATTCTAACATTCGTTTTAATGGACACTTGCTGGCTACTTTCACCATTGACACAGTGCAAGGTTATCTGGCGTGGCTGGCGATGCGAAAATTGATTCTTTTTTTTGATAAAAAAATGCCTTACAGCGGCAGGCCAACCAGACGGATCATTATTTAGCTTCTCAGTACCTTAGTTTTAGGTCTTTTCATTATTATCTTTCTAACGGAGCTTACCTCATGGATTGCCAGGGGCCGCCCGGCAGCGCTTCATTTCTACACGCGTGACATATTTATCATCAGCATCTGGTTTTTTGTAATTAACGGCTTCTACGTGGCATTGCATTACATTCGTGAGTTGAGCGGACGCTATCACCGGCGACCATGCAAAATTCATTGCCGATAATATCTTTTCCCCACTGGAGCTTCAAGAGACTTACTACCGCAATGACCCAGAATACCTCACCTATCCGCACCTCGCAAACGGTCATTGGGAACGTTACAGCAACAGTATCCTGGAAAACGTTTCACAAATGCAGCGTATCAATTTTTCCTCTCTCATTGGGGACGATGGCATTGTATGCACGCCAAGAGACGCGGTCTCCTTCCTGAGAGGGCTCTTCGAAGGCAGGTTGTTAAATGAGTCAACACTGCGGGAAATGCAGACCTGGGTCAGGAATGAAGATGGGGAATTAACCTATGGACTGGGGCTGGATTATGAGATCATTGAAGGTGAGATTGCTTACGGGCACGGTGGCGGCGGGCTTGGGGCAGGTTGTCAGCTTTTTTACTTTCCTGAAAAAGAGTTGTTTGTTTTTTTGGGGGCTAACCTGGGTACGGTAACCGATAGTCCCATCCATGACAAAGCTGAACCGATATTGGATGAAATGTATGGGGTCCTTCTAAGGTGAGTGCTTGTTAGAAATTTCCCTATCCTAACTTATAATATTTCTAATAGTGCCTAATATTCTTTGAAAGCTTCAGTCCCTGTCAGTCATAGACTTACCCATCCGCTGAAGCTTCGGCGGGTGAAGGTGGGTAATACTGGATTCGAACCAGTGACCCCTAGCTTGTCGAACACAAATTTAGCGGTTTTTAGCTTATTTTACCGGCCCCTAAACAGCCAATATATCACTGATTATCAAATATTTACAGTATTTTAGAGTTTATTAGAGTTCGTTTGAATTCAAAAAAAGTGTGCATAAAGTGTGCACAATTTTTGCTTATATTTAGCTGTATCAAATGATGATATCTAATGGCAAAAGTAAAATTAATATTGGACACCAGAGATACCTCAAGAAGAATTGGCACCGATTTATTCCCGGTAGCCCTAAGAGTTTTTCATAGGAAGGCCAGGATAATCAGGTTGTCTTACTATACCTCTGAGGTGGGTTGGGACAATATGGAGAAGCGGTTGAGAAAGTCTGCCAAAGTCAACAAGAACCAAAATTGCGAAAGGATAAATATAAAAATAAATCGCAAATGGCAAACCGCTAAGAATCTCATCGATGATTTGGGGCGAGAGGTTAACAAGTTTACCGTGGACGATCTTGCCGAATACATTAAAGTTAAATGGGATGAAGCCGATCAGGTAAAATCAAACCCCGACATTAAAAATGGATATACCAAAATAGAGTCCCACAACTACGCAAAGACTGGCATTACGTTAGAACAATGGGGAAGTATTTTAATTGACCGAAAAAAGAAAGCAAAAAGAGCTGGTACCGCCGACTGGTATAAAAACACTATTACTGCTTTTAAAAAATTCAACAAGGGTAAAGATCTAAGAATGAATGATATAACTGTCTCATTTCTCAATGAATTTCAGGCAGAACATGAGGCCCGAGGAAATAAACCCAACACAATCAATAGCTATATTAGAGGCCTAAGTTCAATTTACAATGCTGCTATAAAGGAAGACAAATTTAACACGCCCAAAAATCCTTTTGACTTTTATGAACTACCCAGGCCAGGAAGGATTGTTAAAAAGGCCCAGACAAAAGAAAAAATAATCGAAATAAGAAATCTTAATTACGAACGTGGGTCCGCGCTTTGGCATGCTAAAAATTATCTCCTAATTATGTTCAACTGCCGGGGAATGAATTTTATCGATCTGGTGAAACTGAAGATTAGTGATATAAAAGAGGGTAGAATTTTTTATGGACGAAGCAAAACCGGACAAAAGCTATCGGTTAAATTAACTCAGGAGTTAAAAACTATACTCCAATATTATCTCACGGGAAAAAATACCGGGGACTATGCGTTCCCTACCAATTATGATGGCAGTGTGGAACATTATGAAAAATACAAAACTCAAAGAAGAAGGTTTAACGAAAGATTGCGGACTATTGCCAAAGACGCCGGTATTGAGGGAAAATTCACCTCTTATTCAATAAGGCATTCCTGGGCAACTATAGCCAAATATGTTGGTATTCCTATTGAAGTTATAAGTGAAGGCCTGGGACATCGTTCTTTAAATACAACAGAGATCTACTTAAAGAGCTTCGAGAATGAGGTTTTGGATGAGGCGAATGAGAGGGTGGTTTGTTGAATTTGGCTTAGAGATCAGGTTTATCGGATGGTTTATGGTCAGTAAGTGGTTGATTGGAATCCGACTGGAGCTCTTCGAGAGTTTTATAAATAAAATATTTATGAGGAGTTTTGTTTTTGTGGGGCATCCTCATTTGAAACTATTTTAGTTATTTTGCTCGCTTTTTTATGGTAAATTGGTTTGGGGGTGTTGTAATAGCTGTAGTCCACAAAGTTGAGGATTCCAAGGTACAAACTACGATGGAATCTTATGGTCTTTAGTACTCCCCAATACAGTATTTTCTATCCCTTAATTTTCAACCGGTTAGGGTAGGTAGGTACAAATCAAGAGCAGGATATATGAAGGTTTGTGAATATGTTGGTGAGTATTTTTTATGTCAGTGATCTCACCGTGATTTCTCTTCTCGCCGGTTAAAGTTTTTTATTTCTGTAACAGCTTAGTAAGTTACTATTGTGGGTACTTACTACCAGTGAAAATACCAAAGGTTGGGTATTTTTTTAGGCAAGTGATTTTTTCATATTACGGTTTTAATTAAACCATTTAATGGATTGTTGGTCTTAATTCATCTGAATGTTTGTTAAATCAAATAGATCTTTTCTCAAGTGCTAAACAGTTGAATTTGACTAATTCCCTGTTCCAAATAAATAATATTAAGCCATTAGTGGACTATATCTTCTATATTTAAGTGTATAATACCACAACTGGTGGTTACAGGATTTTTGCAGGTAAGAAGAATGAAAAAAATCCTATATGACATCATAAATAGCATTGTTGAAAAAATTAATCTATTGAATATCAATGGATTAGCTTAAAAAAGATTTAATTGCCATAACTCTAAAGAGTTATTTATATATAGAGTCATATGACAGATATCGAAAAGATACTTGAAAAGAAAGGTCCACTAATGTCAAGCGAATTAGCTGTATTGCTTTCGAAGCGTTTAAAGATACCTGTGAATACGGCAAGTCAGAAAATATCAAGAAATAAAAGTGTAAATAAAATTAAGGGGTTTTTCGTAAGTAATCAGTCTTTAATATTCTTAAACGAACAGTATAAAGACGGAAAACTCTATGATGCTTTTTCAAAAGCACTTCAAGAAAATGGAAAGAAATATTGGTATTGTATTAATGCAATAAATATGCATGGTGGAATAATCGACTCAAAGTTTCTTGAGTGTTACACAAATTATCCAGTACAACCACTAAAAAAGCATCTTCCATTTAAAGACGTAATGCAAAAATTCGTTTCAAAAGGGATTCTGATATTTAATAATACTGAATACAGTTTTGCTCCAAAATTTGCTCCATTAAAAACAACAAATTTAACACACAGAACAATTGAAA
Source organism: Agaribacillus sp. DX54 (assembly GCF_056858335.1). Taxonomy (NCBI): domain Bacteria; kingdom Pseudomonadati; phylum Bacteroidota; class Cytophagia; order Cytophagales; family Splendidivirgaceae; genus Agaribacillus; species Agaribacillus sp. DX54. Next base: position 6,332 of record NZ_JBXEQE010000050.1, on the reverse strand, counting down.
TAATAAAAGAGGATATACTCACACATTTTCATGAACTCTTAAGGAATTTAGGAATGATTTCCTACAATACAGGAGAACTGTTTGCTGAATACGGAAAGTTTAAATGGTCATTCAAAGGAGTTTCATATTTAAGAGGTTTAGTTGTTAATAAAAAACCAGGATTTGTTCTTGCTGATATTTTATTTGGAAAAGAAATCAGAAAGAATGATATAGAATTTTTTATTGAGAAATTGAATCATGTTCACAGTTTCAAAAATGCCTCTAAAGTTATTCCTTTTTTAATAGTTGATGATTTAAGTAAAGATGCACTTTCGGATCTTAAAAAAAATGGTGTTGCAATTGGCTTTATCAAAGAATTGTTTGGTGATAAATATGCATTTGCTTTAAGAGAATTAGTATCAGTTCTAAATAACGCAGGTGCAAGTTTAAAATCACAGCCAAACAAGTATTTGGAATTAATTTCTGAATTAAAACTTTACAATGAAACACTTATATATAATATAAGAGGGACTTTATTTGAATACTTCGTTGGACATCTTCATTCAAAGAAAAGTCAGGCAATTGATGTTGGAAGAGAGGTTTTTGAAAACAATGGAAAACACGAAATTGATGTATTTGTAATTTATAGTGATAAAGTTGTATTTGCTGAATGCAAAGCAACCAACAGCAAAATTGACTTAGCTAAAATTGAAAAATGGGTTTCTATTAAAATACCCGCATTTAGAAAATGGCTTTTAAAACAAGAAACCCTTAAGAATCATCTTATTGAATTTGAATATTGGGCAACAGGTGGATATACCAAAGATGCTGCCAAAAAATTAAAGGCAACATTTAAATCTACATCAAAGTATAAGGTATCCTATTTTGATGGTAAGGAAATTAGAGGGAAGGCAATAGCAATGAGAAACAAGAAACTCAAAGAAGCAATTGACAATTACTTTTTAAAAAGAATGGTTTAAGAAAGCCAGCATGCAATAAAAATTATCACGACGATATTTCCGATAGCGCTCCGGTACGCCGGGTAGCTCAACTGTTATGCTTTATTATGAACAAACCAATGCAATATACAAATGCCAATACTGAATGACATAATAGACTGGGTTGAAAATAAGCCTTCATTTTGCCAAGTAGCTGTTGACCGATTAATCCGAAATAATGAACTGACAGATAACGATATTTCTGAACTAACGGAAATTTGTAAGGTTGATTTTGGACTTTCTGAATTTGAATTTGATGCAGTTGACTTTGATGACTTAAGGGATTTTGCCCATAACTCAGTAAATGATGACAATGTCATACTATCTAAAATCAATAATATTGATAATATTAATGCTCTTTCTAAATCTAGTGAATTAGAGTTTGCACCAAGTGGATTGACTATCGTTTATGGAGACAACGGTTCAGGAAAATCTAGTTATGTGAGTATTTTAAAACATTCTTGTAACACAAGAGGTCAAAAACCAATAATAAATGACAATTTATTTGACCCAACCTGTACTGGAAATGATAAAAAAGCAGATATAGAATACACCTCTGATGGCGTAAGTTTCTCTACTGTCAGCCTTGTCAATGAAACAGTAAGTGAAAATACCCTAAAAAAAATTGATGTATTCGACACTTTTAGTGCGAACCATTATATCGATGGAGAAGATGAAATTGTGTTTATACCACAAGGTCTTTCAATTGTTGAAAAATTAGCAGAAGCTGTAAGAAAAGTCGAAGCGAAATTAAATCTCCTGCTTTCCAATCCTTCAATGCAAAAGTTTGATTACGAGCTATTAGAAGTGCCGGAAGGAACGACTGCAAAATTATTTCTTGACAACTTAAATACGAGTTCTACATTGGATGAACTAAGAGCTGAATCAAAATGGAATTCAACCAAAAACACGAGAATTGAAGCTCTTCAAAAAGAAATAGATAAATTAAAAGCAACTGACCCTAAAAAAAACTTAAAATCCAATGAAGAGAAAATCAAGAGATTTGAAATTTTAATAAATAAGTTTCAAAATCTAGAAAACAATTTAACAGGTCAAGCCCTAAATAATCTAAAGCACATATTAAATAATTTTTGTACAGCCAAAGAAGCTCTGAAGGAATCCTCAAAAACTGCATTTTCGGATTTACCAATAGAAGGTATTGGAAATAATGCTTGGAAGGTTTTATGGGAAAGTGCAAGGAAATTTTACAATGAAAGCACTCAAACAGAAAGTTTTCCTGGTGTATTAGAAGAAAGTAATTGTCCTCTTTGTCTTCAAGGTTTAGAAGAGGAAGCTCGAGAAAGGTTTACAAAATTTGAAGATTTCGTAAAAAATGACATTCAAAAGATCTTTGACGAAGCCAAAGAAAAATATGATTTAGCAATTGAAAAATTAAATAGACTTGAGTTTGTGGAAGGAACTGCCTAAAGGGGGCCAGTAAATATCGGGTAAAGTAGGCCAGCGAATAACGCCTAAAGGGGGCCACCCAATAACGGGCAAAGGGGGCCACTTAGGCCAGTTAAGATACTATGTTTTTCTTTGCTATACTACTTTTTTTCTTTCTCATCGATTCCCCACTAAGTTCCAGCCGATGTGCGGTATGTACCACCCTGTCCAAGACTGCATCAGCGATGGTTTGAGACTGAAACAGTTCATACCATTTGATCACAGGCAGTTGTGAAGTTATGATGGTAGATCTTCTGCCATGACGATCTTCGATAACTTCGAGCAGCATCAGGCGGTTTTCTTCATCCAAAGGATGTAATCCAAAATCATCCAATACGAGCAGATGCTGCTTTTCTAACCGGTTGATTAACTTCATGTAAGAGCCATCTGCCCGGCTCATTTTGAGTTGTGCAAAGAGCTTAGCTGTATTGTAATACAGCACTTTGTAGCCCTTCATACAGGCTTGATGACCCAAAGCCGAAGCCAGATAACTTTTCCCTACACCAGTCGGGCCAGTAATCAGGATGTTCTCCTGTTTTTCTAAGAATTGGCAACTGGCCAGGCGGATTAGCTGGTTTTTCTCCAAGCCCCTGGCAGCGGAAAAATCTACTTCTTCCACACTGGCCTGATAGCGGAACCTGGCTGCCTTCAGGTAACGGCTGACCTTTCGGTTCTGGCGGTCCTCATACTCTGCTTCTATGAGCAGGGTAATGAGTTCATCAGCAGAGAGCTGTTGCTGGGAGCGGGTTTCCAGACAACTTTTAAAGGCTTCATGCATGCCCAGCAATCTCATTATTTTCATTTTTCTGAAAGTTTCTTCGTAGTTCATGGTTTTACTCATTTATAGTTTTATTGATAATAATCTTTGCCTCGTATATTCTTATGGAACAAGGATAGTTGGTTATCCTGTTTAGGGGGCTTTTGCCAGGCTTCTGACTCTAAGCCTTTTTCCAGGATACTTTTGATAATGCGATAACTATAGCTATTGAAATAAGCAGCCCTGTCACAAGCTTTTTCCAGCCGTTGTTTGCCTACTTTTTTCACCAATGAGAGGATACCTACACAAGTCTTATAGGCTTGCTCAGGGTATGGTTTTTTCTCAAATATCTGCTGGATAAACCAGGCAGTACAAGGGCCAATATCAGCCGCCCAGGAAAGAAACCTGTCCGGATTCCATTCTGTGATAAACTGATGGGTAGAAGGCAGGTGCACTGCCTGGGAGGTATAACGGTAATGTCCTTTTTCCCTTGGATGCACAGCAATCCGCTCATAGTTGTAATACACTTCCACGGTATGGGAGGTGTAGGCAATCTTGACCTTTTTGCCCATATAGCGGTAGGGAACACTGTAATAATGTTTATCCTCTCCCAACCACACATAGGAACTTTTATATACAGTAGCCCTGGTATATTTTTTTAACTCATAATCTTTTTCGGGTAAGGGTTGAAGGGCTGGTTTGTCCAGTTCCTCGAACAATATCGCACGGGAGATATCCCTTCCTTTAAAAGCATATTGATTGTAATCAGTTAAAGCTTCTTGTATGGCCTGGTTCAACACAACAATATTACTGAAAGTGTTGTCTCTTAGCCGGGCAAAAATCCTGGTATAAACAATTTTAACTGCTCCTTCTACTAATGCTTTGTCTCTGGGCTTATAGGCACGGGCAGGCAGAACGGTGGTCTGGTAGTGCAAGCTAAAATCTCGTAAGATATCATTTAACACAGGCTCATAGCGGTCCGCCTGGGTAACAGCAGCTTTAAGGTTATCAGGGACAACTGCCTGGGGGACACCTCCAAAAAAAGAAAAAGCATTCCTCAAAGCACTAATGAAGCTGGCTACCTTCTGATCCGGTACAGCTTCTACATAGGTGTACTGACTGGCCCCTAATACTGCTACAAATACTTCCACGGCTACAAGCTCCCCGGTTTCAGTGTCAACAATGGATAGCTTTTTGCCGGTAAAATCTACAAATAGTTTATCCCCCGCTTTGTGCTCAAAATGCATGGTAACTTGTTGATTGTTTTGACACCAACGACGAAAATGCAGGCAGAACCTAGCATAACTGATCCCCTCCGGATGCAGTTGTCTATATTCCTGCCATAGTACATAACGGGTAACACCAACCCGTTTAAGTTCTTTCTCCACCACTGGAAAATAGCTGTAAAGTAGTTGGTGATGACCGGTTAGCGGTTCGTTGGCAGGGGGACTTACCAAAGTGGAAAGTTCAGCATCTGATAATTCCAGCAAACTTTCCGAGCTTAAATCATTTTGCTGAACAAAGCCAATATACTTATTGGTGGTCTTTCGGGAAAGGCCTAGTTGTCGGCTAATGGCCCGGTTACTAAGCCCATTGTTTTTTAAGGTAATAATCTGACGGAGCACTGACATTTTAATAATTTTATTGGCCATGTTCTTCTTGAGTTTTTAGCTCAAGAAAAACATTTTGTCAGTGGCCCCCTTTGGGCGATAATCTATGGCCCCTTATGGGCGATATTTAGTGGTCTACTTTGCCGATATTTTCCAAGTTTGATTTTGAAGAGCAAAAACCTACATCTCTTGAGTTAAATGAACTAATTGAAAATTATACAGATAAACAGACAGAGTACCTAACCACTCTTTCTGAACAAAAGGAATATATAGCTGAATTATTTAATTCAAAGAATCCTACTCCAAGTATTAATACAATAGAGGTTGACAATTCACCTAAAACTTTGATTCAAGAGTTGAATAAATCTTTAACCGAAACGAATGAAAAATTGAAAACTCAATCGATTGATGAAGATTTAAAACCTTTAGTGAAAGAATTAAATCAATTAAACGGTGAAAAGAAAATTTATGAGCACAAACCGAAATTAGGACGTGAAATTTACCGACAAAAAAAGGTAGGCTTGTTAAATCAATGTTTAAGTAAATGTAATACTCGAACAATCACCACATTAAGCAATGAGCTAACAACGGGTTATATAAATCAAAACCTTAAACAAAATTTCAAAGAAGAATTAAAAAAGCTAGGTTTTAAAAACATTAAAATAGAACCTGAAACAAAAGGACAAAGAGGGAAACAATACCACTATTTAAGACTTGATGAAAACAACTCGACTAATATCGCTTTAAAAGACATTTTAAGCGAAGGAGAACATAGATGTATTTCATTAGCTACATTCTTATCCGAATTATCTATTTCAGAACATAAAAGTGCAATTATTTTTGACGACCCAGTTTCCTCACTTGACCACAAATGGAGAAATAAAATATCAAAAAGAATTACAGAAGAAGCTCTTGAAAGACAAGTAATTGTTTTTACACACGACATTACTTTCCTTTTAATGATTCAAGAACACTCAAAGAGTCTTAATTGTGAATTGGATATTAAGAGCCTGACAAGAAAGAAAAAGGAAACGGGATTAATAGCCAGTAATCCACCATGGGATGCTTTACCTGTTCGTAAACGTATAGGCATTTTAAAAAGTGCCTATCAACAACTTGAGAAAATCGAAAGAACGGAAACAGAGGAAATTTATAAAGAGCGAGCAAAAGATCTATATGGTAAACTTCGTGAAACTTGGGAGAGGTTTATTGAAGAAATCTTTTTAAATGGTGCAATTCAACGCTTTGGAAGAGCAATTCAAACTCAGAGATTATCAAAAATTATTGATTTAACAGATGATGATTATAAGCTCGTTGACGCTAATATGAGTAAATGCTCTACTTATTTTTCAGGTCATGATACAGCTGGGACTTTAATAGAAGAAATGCCTGATTCTGACGAATTCCTTTCTGATTTGAAAGTTTTGGAAGATTACATAAAAGAAATTGATAAAAGGAGAAGAAAATAAAATTGTGGCTATTGGTCATTATTTAAATTTAAATGACCTGCTTTTAATTTATTTATAACCGGTAATTGAAAAT
>NZ_JBXEQE010000049.1:0-26409 GCF_056858335.1 Agaribacillus sp. DX54 | reverse complement strand
TTCATCCGGGGGCTAGCCCCCGGATGAAGGGCTGAAGGAGTAGACAGAGTTTACTTTACACTTCCTATAAAACAATACAATACTAAATAAAACGATGTTTTTGATCTTGTCAACGCTACGATTAGCTTGGATGATCAAAATTTTGAAAACCCTCATTATGGCAGTGACAGAAAATATTTTAACCAAAGTCCCACGGAGATAATTTGTCATCCCGAAAAAATGATCATAAGTGATTGGCTAAAACCTACCTTCGAAGGTGTAAAGCAAGTCATAGTTTCCCTACCGATGAAATTATCAACGGGCGAATCGATATCTATTTCCGGGAATAATGGAACTACAGGGGTTTTATGCAAAGACCTGTGGGTTGATGAACTGAACAGTTGTCCTTTTGGAAACATATCGCAGGTTGGTAATGGTTTTGCTTCGTTTAATGCAGGTTTACTGACGGGCTGGGCAGAGAAGAACGAAGGAAATATCAGATGTATATTGAATTCCTGTGATCTATTGTATAGTGAAGCTAAGGCAAATGTGAGAAGAACAAAAAGCCACTATTTTTCAAAACATAAACTTTTCCTGAGTCACAGGTCTGTTGATAAACCTACAGTTGAAAAAACTGCTTCGACCCTGAAACAAGAAGGTGTTGGAATATGGTTTGATAAGGACAACACGCTCCCTTCGGATTCATTAACAAAAAAAATAAGCGAGGGACTGGAGGAAATGACACATTTCGTTTTATTCTGGTCAACTTCCTGTAACGATTCTGCTTGGGTAGACCGTGAGCTAAACGCCGCCATCTCCCAACTAATCAATCAAAAAAAGCCAATATTCATTGTCAGACTAGACGAGGCTCCTGTTCCCTCTATTATTGCAGATTTGTATAGAATTGAAGCGCAAAGTTTGTCAGGGGATGAAATTGGGAAAATACTCAATAGTACGTTGGAACGCCTTGATAATAGAATTTGAAATCCCTTCAGTTCTCCGTGATGCAAGCCTAATATATGAATAGAGTATGTTGGTATCTATTTCATTTTTTTATTAGCGTGAATATGGCAATTATAAAGCCAATGAAAGTGCTCCACCAGAATTTTTTTTCCCTCTTGATTAACGCTAGTGCACTAGTAATAAGCATGATCTGAAGCAGCAACTTTATCAAAAAATAGTTATTTAGAACCGAAGAAAGATCAATATCAAAAATTCTTTCAAATGTCCATAGTAAGAATGAAAGAAAGGATAATGAGATTATGGCTAGAGGAATTTCTAGTTTATTTCGATTAACTGCAGTCTCCTCGAATTTAGATTCAGGTTCTGTTTCTGGCAATTCTGATTTTGGAAACATCCGCTCAAACCTGGTTAATAAGATTTCTACTTTTTCCTTTAACTCCTGATCTTCTTTTCTACCTTTCTCCGCTGTTTTCTTTACCTCTTCAATAAACTCATTTGGATTATTTTTAGCTAGCTTATTTAATTTTTCTGGATCTTTAATTTTCTTTTTCTTGATAAGATTTGCGATAATCAAAGTATCATCAGCAGTTATGCCATCTTCTGTTGAGTACTTGCTAAAATTCTCATCCAATTCTCTGAGCGTTCGGGAATTGGGAAGAGAATGCGAGATAGTAGTGGAAACCAGCCTGGTCAATCCTAAATCTGAAAACTCAGTCCCGTTAATTAATTCTTTTACTTGAGGACTACTCAGCTAAAGCAAACTCAGTAATTCACCGGCTCTAATTACTTCAGGAAGTCCATCAGTTTTCGGTGTTTTTACATCATAAGGAGTATTTGTAACGAACCAACATTTTGCGTTCATAAAATTGCCGGTTACTCTTCTTCTTCCACGTTTTTCTTTTACATAAGCAATGGCCGTAGTGTCATGGTGAGCACTCCATCCAAAACGACCTCGCAGTTCCTGGTAAAATTCAAGTATTTTTCTATATTGGAACTTTGCAAGATTTTTAAATTTCTCATCATTTCCAATGACATCTACCCCAAATTGGTTTTCTAATGTTTGTCGAAGATTTGCACCTATTTGAATAAGTTGTGTTTTGGTGTATCCCTTTCGAATTGCTGCATTAAGAATACTTTCGGGATCCAAATAGCCCTGAAAAAAACTTTTGCTCAACTGATTTGCTTTACGTTCTATAAGTAATTCAGTTTCTTCAAGTGTATATGGTAAAACAGATACCCTAAATCCAAGCTTCTTTGCCAATTCTATTATCTTATTGCAAGTATGTGTTGATTCAATTGAGTTTAGATCAAGCAAACCAATTATGAAATTGGTATCCAGTAATAACTCAAGATCTCGTTTTACTTCTCCAAAATCAGTAATTAGGTATGCTGATATTATTGAGCCTAAGTAAATTCTTCTTAGGGCATTAAACAATTTAGGTTTGTTCCTAAGAGAATTTATGAAATTGGCCTGATGCACATCATCCAGTTCAAGTAGTTTTGCTTGTTTGTAAGCAAAGAATTTGGAAAGCCTCAGTCTACTTTTATCAAGATACTCAAAAATTGATAGTTCCTGACTCAGCTTTAAACCTTCAGTTTCCAGAAATACCTCATATAACTTATTGATCTCACTTATCTCATCTTCAGTTTCGGCAATTTGAATTTCAAAATCTTCAAAAATAAAGTTATCAATTAAGAACGAACCGTCTTGATGTATCGTAAGGTTTACCTCTTCTATTGCTAGTGTTTCTTTTGCAATCTTTTCTAACAATTTCTTGAGATAAGGTATTGGGATATCTAAAGCAAATATTTCATCGACTTTGGATTTAATTTCAGAAAGGCTTGAGCCAGATTTAACTCCCTCGGTATTCAATTTGCACAAAGCGGTTTTAATAAGGGGTTGAAAAATGTCATCAAAATCTTTTATCCCCACAGCATTATCATTGATGTGGGCAAGTAGACTGAATGCAACAACTTTATTCGATTTCATAAAGTAGATAAATTGATGTCAATACCAGTAAAAAGTATCAAATGAACCTTTAAATGCAATAACTATATCCTCTAAATCTAGTAAATTTTTGATGTGTTATTCAAATTATCTAAAGATTTTTGACTTGGGGTTGATAAGAGAACGTTCACATATTCTTAGATACACACACCGTTGTCTTCGTTAGCAATAATAAAGTGCATTTGTAAATTTTGGTACTCAAAACAACTCCTTTCCCTGCCGTACCACCACCTTTCGTGTAAGCTCCGCCATTCATTTGATCTCCTGCAGTATCCTTTGGTACTCATCTATTATATGATCGTTGCGGTAAATCTGACTTTTGGCTTTTTTGTAGTGCCCCCTTCCGAAGATCTGCCCGGAATAGTCCTTTAAGCCTTTCAGGTCCTTATCAATTTCTATCCGTTTATTATCGGATTCAATCAGGGTATATCTGCCATTCCGATCATGGGGCTGGGCATTCTTAATCCTGCCCGGATACGCAGTAAGGTAATCCAGCAGCCTGAAAAAACCGTTAATCAATTCCTCTTTATCATAATCCCCGACTTCTATGTATTTGTTTGTGTCCAGAGCCCGCATATGCATGAAATCATTTAGATTCAGCACCTCAATGCATTGGAATTCTAAGTTGACCCTTATAGCTTTCTTATGAAATTTGATAAGGAAGGCATCTCTTCGTTGTTCATCTCTCAGGATTTCCATTTTGATACGTGTTTATTATTTTACTAATTTATTTAGTAAAAGTGCAAACGCCTGATTAATAATTGATTAGTTTTCAGAATCAAGTTTTGCTTTCAGCCGGGTCACAAGGTATTCAGCTTCAACATTCAACGCCCTGGCGAGTTCGAGCAGTGTTTTTATCGTGGGTTGGCGAAGACCCCGTTCGTACATGCTAATGGTTTGAACATCCAGGTTGCAATATCCTGCAAGTTGAAGTTGTGTTATATCCTGTTTCTCCCTTTCCTCCTTCAACACAATGCCGAAAGCCTGTTTTATGGTCATGGACGAAACTAGCTATCCGGCAGATTAATTTACTAGAACTATAGTATGAGTTATTGTGATTTTTAGTTATATTAGACTATTAAATATTGTTATTTAAATAAATGAAATTTAAAATTTTTCCTTTTAAATATAGTGGATCTTTGATTTAACCAGGCCCGGCCATTAGTGCCGGGTCTGAATTTTTACCAGGAAATATGAACAAAAACAAATACTTACATCAAGGGAACCTTGAATTATTGAAAGATGTTTACGAGGTTCAAAATTATTATTGCCTCCTGCTGAAGAGGAGAGTTTCCAAAAAGGCCGGTACTTACGAAAAAAGCAAATATTACCAGGACATGTTGGAGGTCATTAGCAGTACTGACGAACTATGCAGCCACGTAAAAAATCTTAGGGAAATGGGTTTATTACAACCCGAACCCTGATCTCCCGAGATAAGTAACACGGGGCGACAATGCGTTTAAACAGGAAAGGGGAGCCTGGTGCTCCCCTTTTCCCTGGCTACTCTCTTTCTACCACTATTCGCCGGGTTAAGATTCCATCCCGATAAGGTAGTCAAACCCCAGGATATTAAAACCTACGATCTTTTTGGTTAAGTCTATGAATTCTGTAATATTTTTCTCTCAATCTCTTTATCAATCTATTTTGGGATAGGTCTCCGTGTTTCAAGGTCAAATACGATAGTACCAGTTAGTCCTATTTTTTGTTTCATGTTACTTAGTTACGGTTTATACTTCCATCGATCATGACGCATTCTCAATGTTAATAGCCTGTATAAGGATCGGAAAAAACCAACTCTCAAACTTATATGGGAAATGTATGACCTCCTGCCATATAAACCCCGCCATTCGTTTAAGCCTCATTAGCATGGCATAATAATGTGTCCAGGATGATAAAACAAAGCCAGTGATAGATCATTTAATGGACCAATAGTTGATGCTCTACTATGGATAACACAAAAAATTCTAAAGACTATGCCAAATTATATAAAAAACAAACTGGAGATCATGGGGACTAAAGACCAGGTTGCTGAAATTAAAAATTTTCTGAAAGGGGAACCTGGTAAAGATGGTATGGAAAGGCTAGTGGATTTTAATAAAATTCTCAAATGCCCCGAAGCAATTGAAGAAGTGGGTGAAATCTCACAAGGTATCGTATACGCGGTAAAAAACAAGTATGATTTACCTTTTGATGAAGACGAGCTGGTTGCCAGGCTGGAAATGATCGCCAGGAAAAGACAAGAGTTAAACCCATTTAAAAAGAAAGAGGATATCATTGCGTTTGAAAAAGCATGCTCCGCTTTCGAGACAACCGGGTACATTTACTGGCGTGACTGGAATTTAGTAAACTGGGGAACCAAGTGGAATGCTTTCTCTTTCGAGTATGAAACCCCTGGAAATACACTAATATGGGAAACGGCTGACTCCGCGGCGCTTACTTTAATGTTAAGGTTAAGCGAAAGATTTCCGCGTGTGAAATTCGCTTTTAAATGGGCTGAAGATCACATTGGAAGAAACTGTGGCAGGGCTAAAATACAAAAAGGAAAAGCAAATTTATATATTCCAGGGGCCTGTAGCCCGGAGGCTTATGAAATTGCCATTGAATTATGGCCCGGGGCCAGACAATAGGCCCTCTAACCTTAGAGAAACAACCTTTGCCTTATTGCCATAAAAAAAGTGAATTCCCAATATCTTTTAAAATTATGCAAAGTTGGGATATGAAACTGATACCTGAAACTTTTACAAGTTAGTTGCTTAGCCCGATCCCGAATACCTGGTTACTGGGGCTGGTTAACTTAATCGTCCACAAGCTCGGGAAAAAGGTTATGCCGCATGGCGTATACGACCAACCCCGCCCTGTTTCCTATACCTAGCGCGCTTTTGTAAAGCGTGCTTCTTTTAATGCTATATTATTAAATTATGGCCTAGCTCGTTCACCGGTATTTGTAATACCGCATCTTTGAAGGGAGCATTGCTGAAATGAGTCTAGGGAAAAATAAGTCAAGTTTAGCATGAAAATGGTTCACTCTTAGGCAATAAATTTCAATAAGGTAGCTACCAACCCATTAGCGATTATACCGCCTACAATCCATTTCACAAGGTCGTATTTAGCTTTGGTTACTACTGCTTCTACGTTTTCCTTAGTCGCTAATTCAGAATGCGTATCTTCAAAAATTTCGGCAATCACCCGGGCTTGTTGTTCTGAAAATTTTACGCTTTCTAATCTTGTAAGTATCTCTGTTGTTTTCATTCAATGTCATATTTTTCTATCAATTCTCGCTTGGAGAAGATTCAATTTTCACACTATCACTACCGTCCATTAGTTCAGCCAGTCCATGACTTGTTCCTGGTTCACCGTTGCTTACTTTCGCCACAATTTCATTAACACCCAACCCCTGCAGGTACTTTAAAAAATTGCCAATTGTATAATTAGTCTGCCCTTTTTCAATTGCAATGATCTGGTTGCGTTTTAACCCGCACTTAAAAGAAAGGGCATCTTGTGAAAGATTCCTTTTTTTACGAAACATCTTAAGGCGTTGGCCGATGGATTTTCTGTCGAACATAATGCAAAGGTAGTAAAAATATGGAAATGTTACAATAAATGAACGTAACAGTATTGTGACCTTTGCCCGGGGGGAGGGGCTATTAAAGTTCAGAAAGAGGCTTGTCACAGCTTTTTATCTTCCCCAGGGTTCCTGGTAGTGAACCCCGAGAGTACTAAAAAGCTGTAATAATTCCTTAGCGTCTTCCTCATTCAGAAGAGTCCCTTACAGAGACTGAATAGGGAGGATCCTGCCACGTTTCATGCATTTCATCCGGTGCTGTATGAGCGGCAGCCTACCCTACCGGGCTTAATTTTTTATTAAATTCATTATTAATTTTTGTATTGTTTCTCTTTGTTCCGGGAGACTTTGCGCAACTGCCAAAGCTAATGTCACCAGCGTATTGTCATTAATTTTTCTTTCTCCAATACTGTTTAGGTGATGCCTGTTTTGTTCCAAAAACCATACGAAAATGAAAGAACCTATGCGTTTGTTTCCATCAGTGAATGGGTGTCCTTTAATTATTGAATATAAAAGTTGAACGGCCTGTTCTTCTATTGTGGAATATGCTAATTCACCAAATACAGTTTGTGAGATACTCCCTAATATTCCTTTAAATGAGTCATCTTTTTCGTTGCCAAACAGTTCACTTGCTTCTCCTTTGTTAATAAGGTCAGATTTGAGCTTTTGAATTGCCTGTTTGACATCTTCATAGTTGATCATGTAGATTACATCTTTATTAAGGTTTTCAGAAGACAATTCGTCTTTGTCATATTTATTAAGCAGTTCAAAGGATTTTGAATAATGAGAGATAATGGATAATAAACCATCAGTAAGTGTTTTTTGTGTCTCAAATAATTCTTCGTTTAATAGGTCTAACTCGCTTTGTAAAGCCTCAACTTTGCTTTTCTCTTTTCTAAGTAACTCCTGGTTTACTGAATATCCTTTTATTAAATGTTCTTTTAGCTTTTGAGTTGCCCATTTTCTGAATTCAGTACCAACCTGTGATTTGACACGATAACCTACTGAAATAATGATATCGAGGTTATAAACAGATAGTTTCCTGGAAACTTCCCTGTCACCTTCTTTTTGAACTTGGCGGAATTCCCGCCAAGTTGAATCCTTATCAAGTTCACCTTCTTCATAAATATTCTTTACGTGCTCACCAATGGTTCTTCTTGCCTTTCCAAACAAGTCCATTATTTGCTGTTCAGTTGCCCAAATCGTGTCGTGTTCACCATCAAGCACTACCCGGAATTCAGTCTGCCCGTTTTTTGGCCTGAAAACAACTACGTCACCATTTTTTATTCCAAGTAAGTTCATTTTCCTATAGCACTTTCAAATAAGCTCAATTTCAGAATATGCTGCACATTACGCATCATATATTCTTTATACTATTTCATTTTTATGTAAAAAAGTAAATTTCCAATATCTTTTAAAATTATGCAAAGTCGGGATATGAAAACAGGCCCCTGGAAAGTGCTGAAAAGCTGCAATGATTCATTAATGTTTTCCTTATTAAGAGTCCTTTACAGGAGATCCTGGACAAGTAGAAAACCAGGACATACCACCCTGGGCAATTTCTCACAGCATTAAAAAAAACACCTCATCGCTGAAGCCGGTGAACTTACTCATCCACCAGGCCCGGAAAGAGGTTATGCCGCATGGCGTATACAACCAGCCCGGCCCTGTTTCTGGCATTAGTCTTCGTTAGCAGACGTGAGCAGTACCTTTCTACATTCTTCACGCCTGTATTAATTTTTATGCTAATTTGTTTGCTCGTGTACTGCTGGCAAATAAGTTTGAGTATTTCTAATTCTTTTGGAGTCAGTGACTCTATATTATTAGTTTTCATTTAGTGGCCTGTGTAAAGTGAATAATATTTTCAATAGCCTGGTAACTATTGCTCCCCAATTATCCCTTTTGCAGGTGTTCCACTATCCTGCTGCTCAATCTTACGATATAGGTTTTGGTGCGATTAACTAGCCGGTTGACAGTAATACATAATCGCTGCTGGTTAAAAAGTTATTTCTATCTTTAAACGATTTTCACCTGCCGGAAGTTGTGCCATACAAGGCACCGCCGCTACCGATACCATGATCCCGCTGGTGATAATTCCCGGGTTTTTCTAACTTCTTATATTTATACAATCTAATATTCTTATATTGATATTACTATTTCTTTTATTATTTGTATTGTTTTTTTGTTTTTAAAAATTTTTAATTATAGATTGAGCTAAGTAAAACAGAATACCAGCTCAGCTTAAAACGTAAGTGCAACAAGGTCTTGGCATACAGGATAAATGCCAGGTATTTAAACGGTCTCTTTGATGATCAAACGGTCAGGAAACGATTATTAGAAACAGTTATAATCAACTATATCCCGATGAAAAAACAGGTCGCCCTCGAAATCATTTGCTTTCTTTTTATACTCCTGTTTACCTATGCGGCCCTGGTGAAGCTGCAGGATGTTCAGAAGTTTATCGTACAGGTAGGACAGTCCCCGCTATTAACCGACTTTGCCGGTGTAGTGGCGTGGGCTGTTCCGATATCCGAGTTATTAATTGCCGGCATGCTAGCTTTCAGGCGGTTTCGCCTGGTGGGGTTATATGCTGCCTTTGGCATGATGGTTATGTTTACAGCTTATATTATTGCCATACTTCAATTTAGCGAGCATGTGCCCTGTTCCTGTGGTGGTGTACTGGAAAGCATGGGATGGACGGAGCATTTGATCTTTAATACAGGATTTGTTCTGCTTGGCGCGAGCGGTGTGATATTACATATCCGTATGCCGGGGCAGGACAGACCAGCTATGGCCTAGCCGACTCGTGTTTGGCCACTATATTATTTACGAACTGGTTGTTTTAATTACGGTGCAAAAAGGATTGGCGGGATAATCTCTCCCCGGGTCGTATCCCGAAAATCCTTGCACCGAAAACAAAATATATCGAATAATCCGGGGATTGTTATACGGACCGTTTAGTAATGCTTGTGCGGAACATTCAGGCAGCTACCAGCAAATGAAAAAATCGAAGATGCCCAAAACGTTCTTTGCCTTCCTGATTGCAGTAGGATTGGCCTTCACTTTGAAGCAACCTCAAACAACGGTGGGCATGATTGATGTTAAGGGTAAGGGTTCCAACTGCCCATCCGGTCAGGTGAGCGATACCTGCCTGGCTACAGCAGAAGACCAGATTTGTACATTTAAGTTCAATAAAACAAAATATGAAGCTGTTTCAAGCAACGTGACCGAATGCTCTGATGCATCCGTTTTGCGCAGGCCGGATTGACTAAATGCTCTCATATAATAAATAGAGAAACTACATCTAAAATTTATACAACTATGGAATCATTTAAAAACATTTTCCCTCTGGCAGCCTTTGTTTTAGCTGTCACTGCCTCTTTTGCCTTTACCCCTGTAAAAGCAACCAAACTTGGATTGATAAATGTAAAAGCCCAGAACTATCCAACTTGTACTCCTGGTACGGTGAGTGATCAGTGTACTTCGATTACATCAGGTTCCCTCTGTAAAATGCGAGTTGGAGCTGCCCTTTTAAATGTGGTTCCGGCTGATGGCGATTGCTTAAACGATGCACCTCTACGAAACCCAAACTTAGGGTAGAACTAGATAGAAAACTCCAATAACTAACCTAGCCACATAACTATGAGAAAATTAAGGATAACACTTACTGCTACAGCATTTTTTTTGGCAATAGGGTCCGTTTTTGCATTTACTCCTTCAAGACCAAGCAGCAACACTGTTGTGGTCAAAGGCATGGCGGCAACTTGTCCGGTCAGTGTAGTGAGTAATCAGTGCCGTTTAATTGTACCTGGTTACATCTGTACATTCAATGTCGTGCTTTCTACGTACATGGCCGTTCCGGAGGATTCACCGGTTTGTAAAGATGCAATGGCATTACGCATTCCGCAATTCTAGTCACATAAAACAAAGCTTCATATTAAAACTTGATAAGACTTTGATAAACAATTACAAGAAAAAAAGGGGGAAGCCGAAAACCCTTAACAGAGTAGGCAATTAACCTAAACATATATTATCATGAAACTATTTAAAAATGTTCTAACCGCCCTTGCTTTTGCCTTTGCTGTAACAGCCGCTTTTGCTTTTACCTCACCAAAGAATGCTGAAACTGGTACGATTAGCGTAAAAGCCAAAACCTTATGTACAGAACCTCATCAGGTTAGTGATCAGTGCACGTCCATAACGGATGGAAAAGTATGCAAAATTATAATTGATTTCGTCCAGTACGAGGTAGTTCCCTTTGGTGCTCCTTGTACTTCTCAATCACTAAGAAATCCTAACCTGTAAAATGAGATTTGACTTACTGTGATGGCAACACTTTCACAGGTAAGAAACACATCCTGAGTTTTACTAAAAATTCTGGACGTATCCAAGAAAAAATGTCGTGACATTTTTCAGGGGGAAGCTGAAAACCCTTAACAGAGTAGGCAATTAACCAATAAACACATAAAATGATGAATGCTCTTAAAAATGCTTTAACCGCCTTTGCTGTGACAGCCGCTTTTGCTTTTACCTCACCAAAGAATGCTGCAACTGGAATGATTGATGTAAACGCTAAAGCCCCAGTTTGTACACCAGCACAAGTAAGTGATAAGTGTACCTTTACATCCGGTCTAATACTTTGTGAAGCTAATGTTCTAGGGGAACTATATCCAGTCGTCCCAGAGGATCAAACCTGCGATCAACCATCTTTGTGGCGTAATCAGTAGACCCGGTTTTTGATAACATTGAAGTTGGTAGATTTTACTCTACCAACTTCAATGTTATCAATAAAATCCTCAAAACACGGTTGATTTATTTCACCAAAATCATTGTAATGAAAAAAAATACTCCTATCATCATTTTAGGCTTTTTAGTTTTTTTTGGCGTATTGGTCGTTTTCATTTTGTATGCAAAAACCTCCGAGAAGACTAACCATCAATACAATAGTTTTCAGCGAAAATTCTTACCTAAAACGGTAGATTTATCGAGCACTTTGGATGTAAAGTATAATTCGTACTATATCGCCGGTTCAAGTGCAAACCATCTCTATTTTGGTAATGTTGCAGGATCAAGACATTTACTGATGACAGATTTAAACTTGGCCGATACGCAACATGTAGAGTTGAAAATCCAAGGATTGGAAGGATTAAAATTCAGATCTATAAGAGTTCAAGTCGATTCTCCTTATTTTTATTGGTCGGATGGCTCAGTTCCCGCCATTTTCAGAGGTACCTTGATGGATTGGCAGGCCTCTCGCTATACCTATGATAGTGCTTACTTTATGGATGTTATTCCAGTAAGCAGCACATCGTTTTTACTGAGGACAACTAGCACACAATCAAAAGAATTTGTTTTGGGAAAAGAAGCTAACAATCCTCCTTACATACAACTTGCTCCGGACTTACTTGAAAAACAGATTGATGGAAAATTTTGTGTTGATGGTATGATGCATTACAGCGAGCACCTGAATTGGTTGGTTTATGTCTATTATTACAGAAATCAATTCATTTGCGCAGACAGTAGCCTTAACTTAATCTATCGAGGCAATACCATTGATACAGTCAGTCGGGCTAAGATCAAAGTCGAGGAAATCAAATCAGATCGTTCCCTTACAATGGCCACTCCACCTATGATGGTTAATAAAAAAAGCTGTGTTTCTGGCGGTCAATTATTCATTAATTCCAATTTACTGGCGAAAAATGAAAAAAAAGAAATCTTTGAGCAGTCCTCGGTGATAGATGTTTATGATCTCAAAAATGGCAAATACCTGCATAGTTTTTATCTTCCAAAGCATAATGGGGAGAAGATGCGCGAATTTCAAGTATTTGATGATTTACTGATTGCCTTATACGATCATTACATTCTCAAATATCAATTTGATCCTAAGTATATTTCAAGTTAGGGTTGTTTAAAGAATTTAACAAAAAGGGAGACATGGAGCAAATCGAATAGATACAGTCTTACGAAGTATGCTTATGAAGAGGATTCGAATGTACACCCGATCATGTCCCTGTTCCCTTTTTAAGTACTTGTCGTATTAATTGCTCAGTCCCAACCCCAAAAACCTATATACATTGGAGTTGTTCTGGTTAAGGAATGATAAGCCTGAAACATAGCTATTTTAGCAGGCTTTCAATTCTTGCCAATAAATCTTGCAAATGGTGGTTGGTCATTTTATCCCTTTGAGACACTATGCTTTCATCAATTTTCTTCTTTATCGTTTTTAAATTGGAACGGGCCACAGAGGATGCATCACTGTTGCCATAAAGTTGGTGTTGGATATTCATATATCTACCAATTTCATTGATGAATATCCGTTGAAGGTTTCTCCGAGAAACACTGATTTTTTCACTGGTTTTTAGCTCTTGAAAAATACCCTCCCTTAGATCCTCATGTAACTCCCGAATGGTATAGGCCTCTTTACCATTTATAGCTTCATTTTGAATCATGGGTGCCGTGTCTCTTAACAATTTGTTCAGTATTTCCTGTTGAATTCTCATAATATGACCCAATGGATTAGCTTCATATGGCCCCGAGGTTCTCTCAAGAATCACCGGGTCTATTATCCAGCTTGGGGTTTGAAACAAGTGTTTGTGCAAAAAGGCTATTGCTTCTTTTTGCCTCTCCGATGCTAAAAAAGTGTATACAGGCCCATGTTCATCGGCATTCTTAAGGGTGTAGTACATACCTCCTACCATCAGTTCTACTGGTGCCATGTATCTTTCCAATTGATCGAATGCCTCTTTGTAAAGTTCAGCCAAAGTTTCATAGTTCTCACCTTTCTCTGTTGTCCATTGTACAAGATTTTTTATAATCCGTTTAAGGTTCCTTATCCCTAGTTCAGATGCATAGAGGGGGTCATCTCCCAGGTCCATGTATCCTGTCATTCCTTTAGGAAAACGAACGAGTGGATTATCCGCTTGTTCTTGTAACCAATGGTTTAACGTATCCTTTTCCTGTTCCGGGCTATTAACATCCGGTATCGGTTTATATCCATACCGTATCGCCCAGTGATCGTATTCACCTATTTGGGTATAAAAGTTTTCGATTGAGTCTTCCGGTTGTGCAACATAGTTGGCCCATGCGTAATCCATGATAGAGGCCGAATTGCCATGACTTGCTGTAAACGAAGGGGAACGCAACGAATCCACTGGGTAAGCCCTACTTGCATCGTCACTATGATCAAATCCTAATGCATGCCCCACCTCATGGGCCGTTACTGAGCGTAGTACTTCGCCCATCACTTCGTCCTTAAGTTTAATGCTACGTGCGTCCGGGTTAGCTGCCGCCGTTTGTATAAAAAAAAGGTTTCTCTTTCTTCGAAGCATGTTATGGGATAATTGAATATCTCCCCTTAAAATTTCACCCGTACGGGGATCATTAACCATGAAACCCACAGCTCCTTGTGACTCACTAGCCACGTAATAAATGACGGAATGCTGAATGTTATTGATATCCCAATCCGGATCTTCTGAAGGTGAGGGTGGCTCTTTTGCTACAATGGCATTTTTAAACCCAATTTTTTCGAAAGATTTCTGCCAATCTTCCACCCCCTTTTTGATGAATGATCTCCATTTAACAGGGGTAGAAGGGTCCAAGTAATAGACAATGGGTTTTTTCGGTTCTACCAAATCACCATTATGGTAGGCCTCCCAATCCGAAGGTTCCAATCGCCATTTGGTTATGTATCTCTTTTTCGCTGCTTTCAATTCGTTAGTACCATAATCGGTATATCCAAAACTTAGATAGCTTACACGCCGGTCATACAGACGAGGCAACATAGGATTTTCAGGTAGCAATACTATGGACTGGTTCAGTCTGAAAGAAAGTGAATTGTCCCTGTATTCGTATTGCAGATTGGATGCCCTGTACGTGAGAACATGATGGATCTCGATGTTTTTGGGAAACGCTTTCATAGAAGATATGAAGGACCGGTTTTGGTCTACGCCAGAGATTTCATAGTTACTACTTTGCACGCCAATCAAGGGTACATTCGAAGTAAAAAAATCCTGTACACTAATGACAATGGAAGATTTGTCACTATTGACCGCTTCAATATTGAAACGATAAGCAATCGGCTCAAAGTTGTTGCTTTTTACGGATTGAAAAATAGGTAAATTCTCATCTGCCACATCTTTGTATGTCGCAAGTCGCATGAAAATTGCCTTATCCTGCCGCTCAAATCTTATGACCTGATGTTGGACGGGGAAGCCCCCCGGTTTGGTGTATACCCCGGCTCCAAAGCCAGAAAACTTGTGTGGGCCAGCCGAGATCCTAGACACGATCAGGATCTCTTTACCCAAAATAGTTTCAGGAAGTTCAAAGTAATGGTGGTCACCGACCTTGTGAACACTAAACAGCCCATTTTGCGTTTCCGCATCGGTGGTTATCACTTCATTATACCTTTTAAATGGAGATGTTGAGAGATCCTTTTTTTGAGCCTCAGTACTTAAAGTGAAAACACTTAATAAAGTAAAAGCCAGAGGCCATATATTAAACGATAGTTGTTGCATGTATCCTGATTTGATTTTTTATTCATGAGTTGAGCAAGTAGGTGTATTGGGGATGGTACTACCACCCCCAATTTGCTCCCAAGTCGGGGTTCCCTACAAAACGCTCATTAGCTCTTTATTCTAAGAGTCCTTAAAAACTAGCTTGTATTCGATTGAATTTAGCGTACTTAATACCCATCATTCTGGCGAAGGTTTGAATTAATCTCACGTTCGGCTTGTGGTATGGGGTATAGCCTGTCTGTATCTTGCCAATCCTTCAAAGCAAGTGGAGACAAAATTACCTCGGCTCTACCCGTTCGCTTCAAATCGAACCATCGATGGCCCCATTCAGTAAACAGTTCCACCCTTCTTTCCTGCTCAATAGCAAGTAGTAATGAAGATCGGTCATTGGCAGAAGTGTTGGGTAAACCCGCCCGGTTGCGTATCACATTTAAGTCGGCTTGAGCCCCGGAAACATTGTTTTGCTGTGCCCTGGCTTCTGCCCGGATCAGGTATTGTTCGGCCAATCGTAAAACCATTGAGTACTCCGTCAACGGCTGATTCGGGAGGTTAATTTTGTATTTGTAAGGATGGAAATAAGTGATTCCATCTACCATATTATTATCCACCCAATTTAGCCTCCGGGTATCCCCTGGCTCAAAGGCATTGATCAATTCATCTGTAAGAACTTGAAGTCTGGGGAAAGACCCTTCAATATTTATGAATACACTCCCTTCATTTGTATTTTGACCGGGAGAAACAGGTTTTAAGTGCCAGATAGCCTCCGGGCTATTGGCCAGGAACACCCCATTTATTGAGTCCAGGGCATATAACCCTGTATTTTCAATGACTTTGCCTGCCTCTGTCTCCGCATTGGCCCAATCCAGGTTATAAAGATAAGCCCTGGCCAATAAGGCGGTTGCGGCCCATCTGTTGGGTTGTACCCGTTCCTCGGCAGAAAAGGAATAGTCCTCTGCTAAAAGGTTTTGTGCATCTTGTAGGTCGGTAATCACCTGAAGGAGAACATCAGGGGACGGATCACGGGCAACCACATTATTCGCTTCAAAATCTGTGGAGCCAATGACAGGTACATCTCCGAACATATTCACTAAATTGAAATGAAGAAAGGCACGAATGAATTTCGCCTCGCCTTCCAATTGATTTTTGGTATCTTGGGTTACCCCAGGCGAATTTTCCAATCCTTCTAACACAGAGTTGCTATAGTAAATTAAGCTATAGGCTTCATTCCATAATCCGAGGATAGAACTATTATTGGTTGTGAGGGAATTTGTGTTGAATTCCGTGCGGTTAATATCTGCCGAAAAATTTAATACATCGTCAGAAGATAATCCCACCAAATTGGTGACACTGAAAGAATTGCCACTTGCAAGGCCTCCTGTTATCATTTCCACATAGATGCCCCTCATCGCTGCTATGGCCGTACCATCACTGGTATATACTGTCTCACTAACTACTTCTGTAGTGGGAGGATCAATACTAACAAAGTCCTCACATGAGGTATTTGTAAATAAAAGGATTGTTCCAAGTAGTGACAATTTTCCTATTTCATTCCATTTCCTCATAACCCCTCTAGTGTTTGATAGAATGTCCGAAATGTTGAGAATATTTTTTTTAATTTTCATGATTCTATTTCTTTAAAATTTGACTTGGATTCCAGCAGTAACTACTCTTAATGGAGGCAGTGCTTGCGAACTTTGCGTTTCAGGGTCTAAACCAATGTAATCGGTAATGGTGAATAGATTTTGGCCTTGAACATAAACCCTTAAATTCTGAAGTTTTAAGTTTTCAATAATAGCAGTGGGAAAGTTGTAAGCCAATGATGCGTTTTGCAATCGAATAAAGGAGGCATCACTAATTATGTTGGTTCCTCTAAGGCTATTTTCATACGCTTGACTTGCTTCGGAACTCAAGATCGAAAATCGTTGGATTTCCGTAATATCACCTGGCTGTTGCCACCTGTCCAATATCTGGATGGGATAATTGGTTCTTAAGCCTGGTTGAGAAAAACTTGCTAGGTAATTAATGCCTGTTTGCTTCACAAACTGGAAAAAAAAGCCCAGTTCTATACCCTTGAATGAGATCTTGTTTTGCAATCCTCCAAAGTAACTTGGCGCGATTTCTTTTACCGACTGTAAATCATCTTCGTCTATTTGTCCATCCTGGTTTACGTCTTCAAAGGTGTAAAACCCAGTTTCAGGATCTACTCCTGTATAATTAAACCGTTTTCTATTGAAAAGTGATTCCCCTACCGTATAGATATTTGCAAATGACGAATTCTCTATATTGGGAAACTCTATCAGTTCATTGCGGGGAATAGTGATATTAAAACTGGTGGACCATTTGAAATCACCGGTGCTAACATTGGAAGTATTTAACACCAACTCCCAACCCCGGTTTTCTACGGTGGCTGGAAAATTGGATTGCAGGGTTGAAAAACCCGTAGTTCCGGCCAATGGTATACCTGTGAGCTGGTTGGAAGAACGATTGCGATAATAGCTTGCCGTTAGGAAGATTCGATCATTTATCAGTCCCAGTTCAATACCCCCTTCTATTTTTTTATTGGATTCCCAACCAAAGTCAGGGTTTGCCAAGCGGGTAGGGATTAAGCCGGTGGTGCCTAAATAAGGTAAATTTGTTGGTGTATGGGTGTCCAAGAATTCATAGTCTCCTACCTGGTCACTTCCTGTGGTACCATAACTTGTTCTTAACTTTCCAAAACTGATAAATGGCAAGTTATCCGCTATGAAGGGTTCTTCAGAAAAGATCCAGGCAGCACCTACTGCACCGAAATTAGCAAACTGTCTTCCAGGGCCAAATCGACTGGAGCCGTCCCTTCTCCCGGTTATGTTTAGAATGTACTTTCCATTCCAACTGTAATTGATACGACCAAAAAAAGCATTATAGCGATATTCAGAAAAGGTGGCGTCTTGTATATCAACATTAGGAGCGGCATTAATATTCTCAATTAAAGCATCACTGGTATAACCAGATGCAAAGACGCTTTCACGCTCCGCTAACGTTCCTTGAAAAGTTGAACCAATCAAAACAGTTAATTGACTCATTCCAATGTTTTTTATGTACTCAATTTGTGGCTCAATGATCCATGTTTCAGTACTGCCATTGCCAAAGAGTGCCGAACCTGTGGGATTCAACGCAGGATTTTTCGCTTTTATCGGACTGATATTATTCTCATTCACCGTAATATTGTTATATCCCAGGTTTGCTTTAACCGTTAAATCCGATACAATTTGATAGCCCAGTGTCATGTTTGATATGAGGTTCCTGGTCTTGCCTTCATACCTTTCAAAAAGACCAGTGAAAGGGTTGTTGATGAAGGTATTGTTCTCAAAATTCAAATTACCCTCTTCATCAAAAACTTCGGGTGCATGTGGAGCAATTGATATGGCACTAATTGTGAAGTCTTGCCTCGGTAAATTATTCTTCTCGGCCACATAGCTGAGTGATAAATTGGCGGTGAACTTTTGATCGGTGGATTGGTGATTGAGATTAAAATGTCCTGAACCTCTTTGCAATGCAAAATCACCTGGAAAAACTGTCGTTTGTCGAAAATAGGTACCACTGAACAAAAATTGCGTGTTGAGGTTTCCTCCCGATATAGAAAACTGTGTGTTTGAGTAGTTTGCGGTACCTCCAATTAGCTTCTCCTGCCAGTCGGTATTCCTGGTGGAATCCCAGGCAAAGAGGTCATGGAGAAGTGGCTTAAAGAAGTCAGGAACAGGATCAATGCCATCATTAGCTAAGGACTCAAACACCATCTCCCGATATTGCGCTGCATTTAATAGATCCATTTTACTACTTACCTCTCCAATTCCTGAATAATGATTAACGTCTACGGTTGTTTTTCCGGATTGCCCTTTTCTAGTGGTAATGAGTACCACCCCATTTGCCCCTCGCGAACCATAGATGGCAGTGGCATCAGCGTCTTTTAAAATCTCGATACTTTCTATGCCTGATGGGTTAATGTAATTGATAGGGTCTATCTCAGAACCAAAAACCCCTCCAACTACATCCGGTGATGATACAGGTGATGATGGATATGGTACACCATCGACTATATATAAAGGATTATTCCCATCTAACCTAAGACTATTTTGTCCTCGTATTTGAATGTCAATACCCCCTCCGGGTACACCACTTCTTTGCCTAATCACGACACCCGCTACTCTGCCTGATAAGGCTTGCAATGGAGTAGTGACCGGTTGTTCTTCAATCTGCTGTGCAGTTACTTTTGCTATGTTTCCCGTATTTTCTCGCTGTTTAACATCCCAATAACCAGCTTTTACTATTACTTCCCCTAAACTTGTAAGATCGGGGGTAAGCGATACATCTATTATCGTACGCCCACTGATCGCTATTTCCTCTCTTTGGAAGCCTACATACGAAAATATGAGATGGGTGGCATTATTAGGTGCATCTAATCGGTAATTTCCATCTACATCCGTTACTACACCAACACTTGTGCCTTTCACCAGTATGCTGGCTCCCGGAAGGGGTTCCCCTTTTTCATCGGTAACCTTACCACTAATGATCTGATCCGGTAGCTTAGCTTCCTCTTGTTTTTTTGAACTTTTTTGTTTCGGTTTTTCCGGGATTTTTACATTGATCATCCCATCCACCTGTTTGAACATCAAACCGGTTTCTGTAGCTATTTTTTTTAGAAAAAATGCCACACTTTGGTTGGTGGCATTAAGAGTGATCCGCTGATCCTGCACAGATCTGAGTGTACCCTCCCGGTAGAAAAACCTAAAGTCTGTTTTTCCCTCGATAGAGTTTAGTGCCGCCTTTACCGGGGCATTATTTAACTCCATTGTAATAATTACCTCTTTAATACTCTTGGATTGTGCATTACCATCCCCTGGCAGAACAACACCTGCCATAGCGCATGTGCAAAAAATAATGGTAAGCAGGTAGTTAAGCGACATAATAAAAATTATGCGTTTTAGTAGATTTAATTTCATAATTTTGAAATGTTAATGGAAACTTTGTTTCTGTTTGACAACTTGTCCGCTTAGCTCGTGGGTGCAATCATGATTTAAGCGGGCTTTTTTTCCACCTGTGCTGAGGCTTCGGTGGATAGGCGCGTTTTTTTGGTTTCAGGTCATAATGGATATTTTAATCTTGGTGGATATAAATGGTTTAAATTCTTCAATTTTCTTCACAGCCGGAACCACTTAACCTGATCCCGTCCTTATCAAATTCATAGGTTATATCGAGTGTATACTCAAAGCTTTTCAGAATAGCCTCGAGGCTTTCATTGTGGCTCTCGCCCACAATTTTGCAGTTATGCAACCTGGGATCGAGCACAGAAATATTCACGCCATACCACCGCTCCAGCGTTTTGATCGCCTCTCTAAGTTTTACATGGTCGAATTTGAGTATACCGCTTTTCCATAAAATGAAATCGGTTGCATTCACTTCACGTTTTTCGAGAGCGCTGGTAGTGGTATTAAAAATGGCTTGCTGGTTGGGTGAGAGGGTTATCCCTGCGGATCCCTGCTCCCCGGCATCACCCTCCGTAACTCCCCCTGCAGGGGGAGTTACCAGGGGGGACACCTTCACATAACCGGTTTCAACCGTGACTTTAATAATTTCGTCTCCAAAAGAATTTACGTTGAATGAGGTTCCTAAAACCCTTGTCTCGAGGTTGCCGGTTTTCACAATAAACGGTTTTTTTGTATCACGTTTCACCATGAAAAAAGCCTCTCCCTTAAGGGTTACTTCGCGGCTGTCGCCAAACTCCCGGGGATAGGTAAGGGTGCTTTCTGAATTCATTTGTACGGTTGTGCCATCGCTCAATGTAATCGTGGCCTTTTGGCCGCGGAGTGTTTGCTTTTGTAGCGTAGTAGTATCTTTAATACCAAGGCCATCAATATAGTTGAATGATATCCATACTACACCAATGGCAAAAATTACTATTGCTGCTACTTTGATGAAAATCGAAAAGTGGGGTTTAGAGCTTTTACGGGTTCCATTGAAAGGCACCACATTTTCCTGCCGGAAAAGGGCGGCCATAATTTTCTCTTTCCTGGTGGCTGATTTTTCATCGCTCACCAGTTCATTTTCAACATCCTCATCGGGGTCACTGGTATTATCCACTATCACCCCTTCTTCTATCCACTTAACGATCTGTAGTTTCGCACCAGGAGTTTTCATAAATTCTGTGAAAATCTCAAATTCTTTTTGGTTACAGGTATTGTCCAGGAATTTCTGAACAGCCCTTATGACTTCATTTTTATTCATAGTTACCACAGTTGGCTTTTCGGATTTAACTAATTTTATTCCCCCTTATTACCTTATACACAAAAACAGGCTAGGACTTTTACGCGTGGAGCGATTTTTTTTTGAATTTGTTAGCTGATCAGCTAAAACTTTAACCAGGTGCTAATAAACAACTCTATGAATTGTAAGAGTTACAATGGATAGAGGAGAGAGCGGGCGCAAGCAAGGCAGCTTTTTTTACGCCTGTTATGATAAGGGAAGTAAGAATCCGTCTTATCCGTAGACTTTCCCCAAAGCAAACTAAAGTTTAAGCGAAGCAGAAAGCACCGCAAGTATAGTCAAAGTTATATCTATGTGCGGCTCAAGATGTTTTTTTATGAATTGCAGGGTTTTCCATAACTGGTTTTCTACGGTGGCTTTCGCAATACCTAATTGATTCGCAATCTCACGATTGCTCAAACCTTTTTTCCGAGACAACAGGTAAATAGATCTCCGTTGGGCAGGGACCTGCTCAAGAATTTTATCCAGTATACCATTGTACTCCTTAGAAATTATTTCATGGTCGCTTTGTTCCCCGGCCCTCAGCACATCTTTCCACAGCTCGGCAGAAAGGTCTTCGTGCTTTATGGTATCTCTAATGTAGTTAAGTGCCTGGTTCCTGACCATGCTGTACAGGTAAGCCTCAATGTTGCGACCCGGTTGTATTTTTTTCCGGTTCGACCAGAGTTTTATGAATACTTCCTGGACTATCTCGTCAGCAATAAACCTTGATTTGGTATACTTGTAGGCGTGAAGGTAGAGTTGCTTATCGTACATGGAATGGATACGTTCAAAAGCTGATGAATCTCCATCAATAAACCTTCTTATACATGGCTCTGTACCCGGCCCACCTTTCAGTTTTCTTGTCATTTTACCCAACTGGTAACAATTAATTTCACGATAAGATAATAAAAGATTCATATAATGTCAAATCATTTTGAATCTTACCCAAACATATCGATTAAATCGAGGTTATTGATTCCTGGAAACCGGGATGTCCGAAGCCTTATGAAATTGATAAGCTTTCACTGGTTAATAAGGTGTTCTTTTTTCCTGGTTTTTAGACAGGTAGGAGATTAAAAAATTAAGCGCCGGGGTAAATATGAAGTAGCGTGGCTTTTACTTTTATGCCCCCTGTTTGAAGGTTATTTTTTTTCATCCAAAAACTTTTGCAGCATAGCTACTTTTTCCCGCTCACTGGCCAGCAGGGCTTCATATAGCTGGTCATTTTTTTTAAGAGCTTCCGCCCATTTATCGAATGGGTTAAAGGTGCAACTATGATTATAATTGTGAGCCCCAACCATTTGTGAATGCCCTTGGTTAGTGACAATGTTGTAAACCGTGGCTTGCTCATCAAGATTTTTGATCGCTTCAGCACTGACTCCCAATGCCCGCGCTGCCCTTTCCAGCGTATCGTCATCAACATCTTCGGTTTGCTCAATTCTTGACACAGATTGCTGGCTTATTCCCATTTTTTCAGCCACAGTGTCCTGGGTGATGCGCAACAGCTCGCGCATTTGCATAATTTTTCTGCCCAGGTGTATCGCGGGGGGTGTTGTTTCTGTAACCATAGCCAAATATATTAATTTTCAGAGTGGTTCCAAAGTCCTTTCTTGGAGAGGTAGGATTACTTACAATTGGGTGTGAGATTACCAACAATTGAGTGTGAAATTACACGCGGTAAAATGTGAGATTACAAGCTGATATAGTTGGTTACAAATGATTTTATTTAATTCTTAGATCCATCAAAGTGTCCATTGATACACGCCCCCTGTAGGTGGTAAACATACAACTTAAAGGGCATCGTAAATATATTTTCCAAATACCTAAAATATCAATATTATGATTGAATATAATGAGAAAGAAGACGAGGCAAAGATCATCATTCCCTTATCAGGAGTCCAGGAATTGAAAAGCTACCGGAACGGGATCTTAGGGATGCCCAGGAAAATTGAATTTAAAGATTGTATCGGGGACCGGGAGTCCATAGAAAACCTGAAGTCTGTTTACAGGCTGCTTATCCATTTATCACCGGGGGAGGGATTTATGGCGGAATATGATAAGATAATACCTGGGCACATGAATTCCTCTTTTTGGGATGCGATCCAAAAGGGCAAAAGCCATGAAAATTGAATTTCCCAAAAATAAGCGATTGGTTAACCTTCTGCAGGAAGTTGAGCTTTCTGTATTCCTGATCATGCAAGAACTTAAAAACCTGAAATTTATTAATGAGCTGAATAAAGCCGATGTCGATGCAAGTGCCGGTATCCTCGACTTTAGTCCATTAATATTAGCAATAATGGATCTAGGTGATAATCTTAGTGATGAATTTCACGAATGGTATTATAATCGCCAGGAAGAGTTGTCCTCGTCACTTGATCCGGAGAATGAGAAATTACTCCTGGAGAGAGCCTTTGGTTTTTATGCGGACTTGGTAGTTAAGAAGCATGAAATGAATAGAGGGATAAATGGTAATAGTTAACTGGTAGTCGCTGGCTTAAAAAATTACCTGGTTGCAGGCGGGCCCTTCAAAGTGGGTGCGCCATCCCGAACTTGACGGAGATTATCTATCTCAATTGAGGCTTAAATCTATGGAGAGAAATAAATCTATGGAGAGAAAAATGACAGACCGGCTACAAAAGCTGTGCATAAAACAGGCAAAGACAATTTACATCCTGGATGAATTCACTGAAGGACTAATCCACCAGCCCAGGGAAACCGGGGATGATGAACTCAGCGATTCTGCCCTCAAAACTTTTCGGATCATAATGAAGGTCATTAATTTAAATCTCCACTCGCTGGAAGAAATCGCATACCGAATAAAAAAAGGAGAAAAACGGGCTTAAACCAGGTCGTCCCTATGGGGGTGGGGATCAACCAGGTGTTAGCCCAGCCCGGCCTTTCCCCAAGGGTTTGGGAAAGGTCGGGTATCTTCTTATTCATATAAAAAAATCCACCACTATCAAATTATTCAAACAGCAATAAATATGGCATTGAAAGATATACTATACAAAGGCTTAGTTCTTGACCAGTTAATCCGGGAAAAAAGAACAGGAACAGTAGGTGACCTGGCTACTACACTGGGAATGTCCAGGCGCCAGGTCTACAATTACATTAAAGCTATAAAGGAAATTAATCCACAGTGCACATTCAATACCCAAGAAAAGAGTTATGTCTACCCGCTAGATGAAGGGGCATAATGTGCTAGGAACTATGAAATCATGGAGGGGTATTCCACCCCTCCATGGAATCAAAGGAAAGGTAATGGAAATTGGACTAGAAAATCCATAATATAAAATAAAGTTGTCCTTATCACTTCAAAAGAACAAGCTAATAATCACGTTGAACGGAGAGAGCGGGGAGTAAAAGCTCCTAAGGTCAGATATGACAAGCCTAAGCCGCGAGGAACAAAGATTTCCACATGGATTTAACTATCTTTACTACAAACGCTAAGGCAATGTCAGTTGAATTAGATAATAAGATAGATTCAGGCATCAAGAATTTTCTTGAATTGCAAGCCCGGGAATTATTAGAAGAATTCGGGGCAGGTAGTCATAAACCGGGCTCAGGTAGTGCTGCTGCACTTCAAGGGCTATTATCTGCTCAACTCATAAGAACTGTGATCAATCGAACAGTTTGCAAGGATACTTATAAAGAGTGGCATGAACCCCTAAACAAACTTGATAAAGAAATAGAAAAAGAAGTCTATCCAACCTTGCTCAAACTTTTCCAGGAAGATTCAGAAGTGTTTCATACCCACATGAACGCCCGTCTTAAAGCTAGAGATGAGTCCGACTATACGAAAAGGAGACATTTAAAAGCGAGAGCATTAGATAAATTGAAGCCTGCAACTGAAATACCTATTCAGATAGCATGGGAGTGCATTAAGTTGGCAGAGGGGGCAAAATTGATATTTGATCATGGGTTTACGGCTGTTCGGGGTGATTCAGGAGTTGCCTTGAATAGTGCGGTTTCCGCTCTGGGGGGATGCTTATCTGTTATCGATCTAAACCTAACTTACTTCCCGGATAATGATTGGACTAGGGATATTAGGCAAAAGACCTCGGCATTACACGAAAAACATATAGCTCTGACAAACGAGGTAAATAGAAGGCTGGACAATCTGAAGAAAGAAGCTGATTGGAAAATGAAATTGAATTCATTCACGCTTAATTCTTTTGAAGAAAGCAAGTTATCTTTTTCGTACATTGAAAAATTAGTTTCTCACTTTCAAAATTTCTTATGGGTGAATAGAATGGAAATTTGGGGTGAAGAAAACATGGATCCATTAGACATTCTTAAACCTCAGAAGGCGTTTGAAGTCCTGGGTTATAATTATAACACTCCGCTAACACTCGGACAACAAAACATTGAT
Source organism: Agaribacillus sp. DX54 (assembly GCF_056858335.1). Classification (NCBI taxonomy): domain Bacteria; kingdom Pseudomonadati; phylum Bacteroidota; class Cytophagia; order Cytophagales; family Splendidivirgaceae; genus Agaribacillus; species Agaribacillus sp. DX54. Next base: position 730 of record NZ_JBXEQE010000049.1, on the reverse strand, counting down.
GGAAAGGTAATTGAGATTGCTGGGGTCATCAGTAAATCCAAAAAAATTGTTAAAATATCTTCTCAAAAGAAACCTTACATACAAAACTTCACTGCTGCCCATGAACTTGGACATGCCCTGCTGCATAATCAAGATGTATTGCACAGAGACGGTCCATTAGACGGATCAAAACCTTCTAATCCTCGAAACCCTCAAGAAAACCAGGCAGATAAGTTTGCGGCTTTCTTTTTGATGCCAAAAAAACAAGTTCTCAGAATCTTCGGGAAGCTGTATGGAACCAGTCAATTTGTTATAAATGAAGAAACGGTATTTGCTCTTGGGGAAAAATCAATAAGGCAGTTTAGATATGAGTGTAAGAATCTTCGTGGACTTTCAAAGTTTCTATCAAGCAATACCTTTTATCATAAAAATTTTAAATCATTAAAGGAGATTTTTGGAGTTTCTGAGGGGGCAATGGCTATAAGGCTGGAAGAGCTTAGAATAGTTGAATTTTGAATCTGCATTGAATCGAGATCCACTCGTTTCATCTACCACCGAGAAAGAATTTGTGTTACTTGGAGACATCATTCACGGAATTTTTTGATTCAACAATTGGCCGGTCACGCAATCACCAACCATATTACCTCGAAAACTATCCTGATCCGCCTCTATCATTATACATTAAAATATTAAGAAAACTACACTTCCCGAGGCTGGGCTATGTTCTTAACCCCGCACCATTAAATCCGTC
>NZ_JBXEQE010000048.1:0-35891 GCF_056858335.1 Agaribacillus sp. DX54 | reverse complement strand
AGTTGGATTAGCTTCGCCCGCCGTAGCCTTGGCGACGGCGGGCAAGGTTGAAGTTAGTTTTAAGTTGATTGTTTTCATTGTTCATAGCTGTTCTTAATGACCGGTTTTGTGTTTTGTTGACTGTTTTGATTACTTAATGGTCGAACCACGTTTGCTAAAACTTCAGAAGAATCGCCTAATTAAGCTAAAGCTTCGGCGGATTTACCTGGTTGCTCGTTGAATTACATTGGTGAAGGTAGAAGGTAGGAGTATTAAAGTCAATAGCATTTGAAAGATTTCGTAGGGTTTACACTTCGAAATAGTATTTAGAGGATATTTTCTTTAATTAAACAAAGAGAGGTTCACATATAATACCTCCTCACACCCACACTCACCCCCAAACTCACACTCAATTTATTGGCTCATAAGGAAAGCTTTAATGAAGTCGTTTAGGTCGCCATCGAGGACGTTTTGGACGTCAGTGCGTTCTAAGCCGGTGCGGGCGTCTTTGATGAGTTTGTAAGGGTGTAAGACGTAGTTCCGGATCTGTGAACCGAAATCGATTTTCATTTTGCTGCTTTCAATTTTGTCCCTCTCTGCGTTCCGCTTTTCGATTTCTAGCTGGTAAAGCTTGGATTTCAGCATTTTCAAAGCTTTTTCCTTGTTCTGTAGCTGCGATCTTTCCTGCTGGCATTCTATAATAATGCCGGAAGGGGCGTGACGTAGCCTGACGGCCGTTTCCACCTTATTTACATTTTGCCCGCCAGCACCACCTGACCGGAAGGTTTCCCAAGTAATATCGGCGGGGTTGACCGTAATTTCTATATTGTCATCCACCACAGGATACACATAAACGGAAGCGAAAGAGGTGTGTCGCCTACCCCCGGAGTCAAAAGGGGATATCCGTACCAGTCGATGGACGCCAATTTCGGATTTCAGGTTTCCATAGGCAAAATCGCCGCTGATCTCTAGAGTAGCAGATTTGATACCTGCCGTATCACCGGGCTGGTAGTTGACCTGTTTTACACCATAACTATTGCTTTCACCCCACATGATATACATACGATTGAGCATATCTGCCCAATCCTGACTTTCAGTGCCACCGGCCCCGGGATTGATTTCTATCATGGCGCTAAGCTGGTCTTCCTCATTGCTTAGCATTTTTTTGAACTCCAGTTCCTCCAGCGCCTCCAGGGACTGCTGATATTCCTCATCGATTTCTTCCTCCGTCGCCTCGCCCAGTTCATGAAATTCATGTAAAGTCTCCAGGTCCTCCATCTTGCCTTTGAGCAATTCAAAACTGTCTGTCCAGATTTTTTTGGACTTAATGTTTTTCAGAATCTTTTCGGCTTCTTTGGAATTGTCCCAGAAACTGGGTTGGGTGGTGAGATTTTCTTCTTCTTCTACTTCCTTTATTTTGTTATCATAGTCAAAGATACCTCCTTAAGGCCTCTATGCGCGCCTTCAAATCTTTTAACTGATCTGTCGTCATACTTAAAATTTGCGTTAATAAAATCCAAATATAAGCAGTCGCGACGAAAATATATATTTTAATCCTGGTAATTCTACTCCTGAAGTAAGTTTACGATGCTAAGCCGGTTCCTGCCCCGGACTTTAAAAGTTTTTTTTTCAGCTAAAATGAACAGGAGCCCCACTCCAATCATTATACTGCTTGTCCTTACCACTTTTCGATCGATGTTGAAAGGCTGATTCATGACCACCGTCCTGTTAAAATTATCGATTACAAAATAGCCGGCACCGGCGATTGGAAGTTTTTTTCCCAGGTCAACAAAAAGGGTAGAGCCTTGTCTATGGGCCCTGATATCAATTTCAGCAATTTCGGTAGTTTTGACGACAGCATTTTCGAAAAAAATCAGTTCTCCTGATAGATCTTTAATTTGCCGGGTGTAGAAGCGGTCTTCGCTGTGGAATCTTAACGTGATGTCGGAACCGGGGTAAATCCTGATTTTTTTCCTGCTGGCTCCTTTTTCCAGGAGCAGGTATTTGTGGCCCTGCGCGGAGGTTTGGTGGAGGTGGAAGGTGAGGGATAGGATCAGGAAGTACTTAATGTGTTTGGGCATGTATGTATAATGAAAAATCTGGCTTGGCGGTTGTCTATTTGTGTTATAATTGATTTAATAGGTTGTACGACTAAAAATAGAGTCTAGGTTTCAGGCTTTGACTGAAGCTGGAAATGAGTAATGTTTTTAATTTCGACCTTTCGGATGCAAGTCACAAACTTGTCTCATTTTTAAGCAAAAGTTTTTAACGGTTTGGGGGGGCGTACTACGTAAACAAGCATCAACAGGACATGGTTTTTGCTATATCCTGCATTTAGACACTTGTACTATATCTTGGTTCCGGATGCTTGCACCTGTTTGGTTTAGCTGTTGAGTCAGTTTGTTTTAGCTTTTTGTTTGCCAAGAGGAAATGTTGGGAGGTTGTTAAACCTTGTAAATCCAATTGAATTTGTCTTCAACTTTTCCCAGTTTGATGTCATCCAGGGCGGCCAGGATTTTGTTGGAAAGGATTCTACCTTCTACCGGAGGCAGTTGATAATCAACCCCTTCATGACCAATTTCGGCGATCTGGGCGATGGTGGCGGCGGTACCGGTGCCAAAAGCTTCCTGGACCGAGCCTGCCTTGAGGGCTTCGACCACTTCATCCACGGCAATTTTACGCTCCTCCACGGTGTAACCCCAATCCCTGGCAAGGGTTAAGGCACTGTCCCTGGTGACGCCTTTTAAAATGGTGTCGCCGGTAGGGGGGGTGATCAATTTGCCGTCAATGACAAACATCACGTTCATGGTGCCTGATTCCTCAATGTATTGGTGGGATTTGCCATCGGTCCAAACCAGTTGGTGATAACCCTTTTCCTGGGCCAGCATGGCAGGGAACAATGATGAAGCGTAATTACCACCGGTCTTTGCATAGCCGGTGCCTCCTTCAAAGGCCCTTGAAAATTTGGTTTCGATTTTCACGCTTACAGGCTGGCTGTAGTAGGCACCTACCGGACAGGTAAATATGATGAATTTATAGGTATCAGATGGCCTGATGCCGATATAATCATCAGAAGCAAAGATAAATGGTCTCACATAGAGTGAGGTACCGGGCCGGTCGGGAATCCATTGTGCATCCAGCCTTATCAGTTCAGTCAGTCCACCCATAAACAACTCCTCGGGCAATTCCGGGATACACATTCTTACAGCAGATTTATTCAGACGCACGAAGTTATCTAACGGTCGAAAAAGGATAGCTTCCCCTTTCATGTTTTTGTAGGCTTTCATACCTTCGAAAACCGACTGCCCGTAGTGGAGAATGGTATTGGCCGGTGATAAACTCAAAAACTTGTAAGGCCTGATTTCGAAATTTTTCCAAGCCCCGTTATCATATTCTGCGACAAACATGTGATCTGAGAAGACCCTTCCGAATGGAATATTGTCAAAATCCAGTTCACTAATTCTTGAGTTGGCAACCGGATGCGTATTAATATCTGATGTCTCAATCATAAAAAGAGAAGTTTAAAATGAAATGACTGAGGCTCAAAGATACGGAAAAAACGGATAATCGGCAAAGTGCGCCAATCAATAAAAGAACGGTGACAATTAAAGGTGGATTTCCTTCTTCTTTTTACCGTTTTTGTAAAATATTTCTTTCATCAGCTTTCCGTTATTGTCCCAGAACTGGCACTTTTCATTTTTAAGGCCATTTTTATAAATGGTCTTACATCTGCGTTGGCCGGAAGGATGCCATTCATTCCATTCACCGGTTTTAAGGCCTAAATGGTATATACCCTCCTGCGAAAGCTGGCCCGACTCATACCAGATTTTGTAAACCCCTTCATATTTGCCGCCAATATATTTGGATTCCTCTTTCTGGGTACCATCGGCGTGCCATGCTTGCCAAAGGCCTTCTTTTCTTCCTGCAATATAAACTCCCTTTTCCTTTGGCTGGCTATTTTCGTGGAAGGAGACAAATTTACCGTCTGACTTCCCCTGGGCATTGTATAATTCAATGCTTTTCACCTGACCGTTTTCGTGAAAATGCTTCCACTTGTTTATTTTGTGATTTTTTTCGTATAACCCGGTACTCTTTTGCTGACCATTCTCATAAAATTCCTCCCATTGACCACTCTTCAATTCCCTGGCTATCGTATATACCTTTTTCTTGAGGCCATTTTCATAGTAATCGATCCATCGGCCATCTTTGCCACCATTCAGGTATTTTCCTTCGGATTTCTTTTTCCCGTTGGCATAATAACTTACCCAATCGCCGTTGTCCGGAATAGATTCACTTTCAATTTTAAACTCATGGAAATAATTGCTGGGTACATACACTGTTGTGTTTTTTAACTGCCCGTTGGGGTACCAATAGGAGCATTCCCCAATCCTTTTGCCATTTTCATACGATTCCTGTGATTTAAGCTGTCCGTCTTTATACCAGATTTTCCAGATGCCTTCCTTGTACCCTTTACGGTTAAGCAGACCCTCACTTTTAATCTGCCCTCTTTTTTTATCCCAATAGGTAGTTTCCTTTTTTTGGGCAAAGGCTACTGGCAGCGAGCCCGCCATTAGTAGTACTAAAAAAATCTTCTTCATAGTTAAAAATCTATTTTTGCCCCGATGGAAACCAGGTGCTTGCCTGGTTCAAAGTCGGTGGCTATACCATTTTGATATATTAATCTGAAATTATCGAAGAGAAACCCTCCCCTTAGTATAGGGTACAGGTCGTTAACGCCGGAGGAGGTGCCGAAGTATTCGTAACCGATGCCGCCGGTCAATCCCAGTTTATGATTTGATGATTCGGTGGCGTAATTAAAGAGATTTATATTGGCCGTCCCACTAATCCGCCCGATGAAAAAATGGGTAATTGCTACATGGGGATTAAAATTCAAAGAAACGCCGGCTGTCTGGCCCAGTTCAAGCAGTCTTGTGCCAAATTCATATTGTAAGGTCAGTAAATAAGGAATGGGGATGATCTCTTCATCCGCATAAAAACCATACGCTACCCCTCCGAAATGCATATTTTGCCGGGTTAATTCGGCAATTTTAGCATCTTCGCCATGGTAACTGAACCTGAGACTATCCTGGCCCTGCACTTTTTGACAAAAGAGCAGGATTGATAATGCGAGTACTGTAAGGTCGTTTATTTTATTTTTCTTTCCCATGAACAAAAATAATTTGGCAATTAACCAAATTATTTTTTTAAATTATCATGAGGAAGGCAATTATCTTAAGCACGTTATTTTTTTGTGCAATTACAATCGTAAAAGGCCAGCACTATCAGATTACAGGCGTAAAACCCCTCCATTTCAGGGGAGTTGAATCAATTACCAACGGTGATAAGGCCGTAGGTTATTATACTTATTATTTAAGTGAAAAGCTAAAAAAGGGTATGGTCACGTTAAATCTAGACATCCTGGATTTGGATTTGAACCTGATCAAACAAACACCTGTAACGGTTACAAAAAGGTCGGTACTTATTGGCTCGGAGTACAATGGTAAGGATTTTCTGTTCATTTTTTCAGATCAGTCCAAGAAGTTGAACACCTTTATAACTATTGACAGTGATGGCAACATTATTAAAAAAGAAGACAGAAAGCACCGGAAATTTGCTACCGCCAATTCTATGAAGGTATTTCCCGGAACTGATGGTAACGGGTTTTATGTTACTTCTGCCGTAAAGGAGAAAAAATGGGGCTATTCGGTTGAAAAAATTGATCGCGACCTGCGCACAATGTGGGAAGAAACCGTTACCAGAAACAAGGGTTATGTGTCTATTGAAGCTGCAGAGGCCGGCAAAAACAAGCTTTTGCTGATTACCATTGAGAAGCCTAACGTCATGTCCAAGAAGGCACTGGGCAAACTGGTGAGCTTTGACGATAACACTGGTACAAAGCAATTTGAGTACGATTTATATGATGGAAGTATTACAGGAATTCCTTCTGCCTTCCTGGTGGAAGAAGGAGGAAATATTGTAACGGCAGGCATGTATTTTGAGGGTAGCAAGTGGCAGGAGATCAATTCTGACGGCATATTTTTCCTGAAATTATCACCCGAGGGCAAAAAACTGGCATACAACCATATAGACTGGGATAATGGTATCAAGAAGGCGCTGAAAGCCACATCAAGAAAGTTCAGCATCGGATCCAAACCCAAGGTTTTGTTCCACGAAATAGCCAAAACCGGAGACAGTTACCAGGTGATCGCGGAGACATTCCGGAAAACAGTAAAGGCCGGAACGTTGTTGGCCTCGGCCAGTGGATCAAACAGTGCCCCGATGGGATTTACCGTGATGGATTACATTATCTTCAATTATGATAACAACGGTAAACCGCTCGATATCAACAAAATTGAAAAACCATATAAATCCATTCTTGTCGAAGCCTCCATTGCCAGTGTCGGTGGCGTATCACTGGCTTACTATCTGAAGCGGTTTAATATGTTCACGTTTGAATATGTAACCACACTGCCTTCCGGCAAACAGGCCATTGTATACACCAACTGGGAAGGCGCGAAACTAGGCTCGGGTAAACCCTATGTAGGCATTTCAACCATTGCCATGGGAGAAGAGTCCGAGACCAAAAAAATACCGATGGCCAAAAAGTTAAAAATGGTGGTAGGAAATCCAAAAAACGCCAAAACCGGCGCATTGAGGGGCAAGTCAGGTCATACATGTATTTATGCCTATGACAAAAAGACCAAAACGGTAAACATTGGTTTGGAATCTATTTCATTTTAGATAAAAGCATAGTTTAAACCCTTGGGCGTTCATGCCTAAGGGTTTTGCATCCTGGGCCTCCAGGGTATTTCTTCAACATTTAAATCTTGCGCCATTTTTCTGGACAATACAAAAAGATAGTCCGATAGCCTGTTCAGGTATTTAATGACCAACTCCGCCACAAACTCATTTTGTCCCAGGTTAATAGCCAACCTTTCGGCTCTTCTGCACACACAGCGCGCTATATGACAAGCAGATACGGCAGTGTGGCCTCCTGGTAAAATAAAAAATCTCATTTCAGGAAGGTCTTCATTCATCAGATCAATTTGCTCTTCCAGCATGGTGATATCACTTTCAAGCAAGTCGGGAATTTTTACTTTGGATTTTTCAGGATCTGAAGCCAGTGAAGATCCGATGGTAAACAGCCGGTCCTGAATTTCACGCAGTATTTCTTTCCTGCTGCCATTTACCTCCTGGTCCCCGACCAGACCGATGTAAGAATTTAACTCATCTACAGTACCGTATGCTTCGATCCGGTCGTGTGACTTGGGAACTCTGGTACCACCCAGTAGCGCCGTAGTACCCTTATCGCCAGTTTTAGTATATATCTTCATGCCGTTATTAGCTGTCCAGTTTCAGCGATTTGACGTTCACAACATTGTGGTTGACCTCATCCGTTTCAATTAAACCGTCGCGCAGGCGAATGATGCGGTGGGCGTAGTGGGCGATATCGTCTTCGTGCGTCACCATGATAATGGTGTTGCCTTTGTCATGCAATTCCTGAAACAGATCCATAATGCTGTATGATGTTTTTGAGTCCAGGTTTCCGGTGGGCTCATCGGCCAGGATAATACTGGGGTCATTCACAAGTGCCCTGGCAATGGCCACCCTTTGCCTTTGCCCCCCGGACAATTCGTTGGGCTTGTGACTGGCCCTGTCGGCCAGGCCTACATTTTCCAGGGCTGCCATGGCCTTTTCTTCCCTTTCGTATTTGTTCAGCCCTGCATATACCAGGGGCAGTGCCACATTTTCGAGCGAACTGGCGCGGGGCAGAAGGTTAAAGGTTTGAAAAACAAAGCCGATTTCCTTGTTACGTATTTCTGCCAGTTCGTTTTCAGTCAGGTCACTTACATCATTATCATTTAATATGTAAGTTCCAGATGAGGGGGTATCCAGGCAGCCGATGATATTCATCAGGGTGGACTTGCCTGAGCCTGAAGGCCCCATAAAGGCTACATACTCGCCTTTATCGATGTTAATTGAAATGGAAACCAAGGCATTGATGGTTTCACTTCCCATTTTATAAACTCTTGAAATTTCCTTTGTTTCAATAATCCTGGTCATATATGCATCTTGTTTTGAGATTAACCTTCAATAGGACAAATTATTTTTATCCTAAAAAAATAAATTTTACTTTTTTCGCCAATTTGAATTACTCGAACGGAAAATTACCCGGATTTAAGGTTTGCCCTGCGGGTAATATCCGTAGCTTTCATTTTATGAAATCTTTGATCCGCAACCAAAAAACTGTAACATACAAACTCTTGACCTGTATTCTAAGACGAGTGGAAACAAAAAAGTATGATTTAAATTGACAATTGATAGTTGGCAATGGACAATTATTTTAAGGTACACACCTTTGTTACTGCAATCATGAAATCGTTGTATCCTTTCACCTGATAGCGCAAGGGTTGTGGGTTTTGCACAGTATAAGCATGTGCTTGTTTTTTTATTTTATAGGCCAAAACAACCCTTAACTTCGTACCTTTGTGCCTCCGTGTCTTTGTGGTGAAAAATGGTTAACCACAAAGATACCGAGACACCACGCATTTTGTCGAAAATGTTGTGCAACAGCCACGGGACGCCAGCGCGATACTTTTTAAGTCGTATCCTGGAACTCGCAACCCGTATCCTTTGCTCTTTCAAGACTTTACTATTTGTTTTTTGAGTGCCTTCATTTTTTGCTTTTTGAAAAGGCGGCCTCAACGGCCTTTTTTAATTCCTGGGCAGCGTTCTCAATGCGCAGACCCACTTCCTGGAATTTGTCTTTGTGCTCTTCCGTGAAATTTTTGACTTCGCCGTCGAATTTATCCCAGTTCCGTTTCAATTCCTCCATTCCTTCCTCAAATTTGTCGTCCAGGCCCTCGCTTTTGGTTTTGGCTTTTTCAATTAATTCATCAATTTTTTTCCCGAAATTGGTAAACAGTTTTTCGGCACTGCCTTGTTTTTGATCTTCCATTTTAAAAACTAAACTTTTTTGTGTTTAACTATTAGGACTCGATTACCCCTCAAAAAGTTTTATGAATTCAAATTTTTCTCCATCAAATAACCCTTTATCACTCAATTTGCAGGAAGGAATTACTAGCAATGCCATAAAAGAAAGTGTCATAAATGGTGAAATCAATGTGCTCCCCAGTTTTTTAGAAAACCGGTCGATAGCTGAATAGGCCCTGGCTACCTCATAACCATCGTGCGTCGACATTAACCCGGCTACGGGCAAGGGTACCACCATTTCCAGGCCTTGTCCCACCGCCGAAACGCCACCTCGTTGCTCAATGATTAAATTGACGGCTTTACACAGGCTTTGGTCATCTACCCCTACGGCGATGATGTTATGTGAATCATGTGCTACCGAAGAGGCAATTGCGCCTGATTTTAAACCAAAATTTTTGATAAAAGCAAAAGCCGGAGGGGCAGTATGATAGCGGTTAACCAGAACCAGTTTAAGCATATCTTCAGTAACGCTGGTCATAGCCAGACCATTTTCGTGGCGGCATTTCATTTTCAACCTGTTGGTGATCAACTGTCCGTCGAGGGCCTCAATAACATTTATTATCCTGTCTGCTGCCGGTAATTTAAATACCTCAATGCCCACCGGTTGTATAGAAAAATTGTTAATAACCTTGTTTTCAAGGGGATCTATCAGCGTTTTCCCATTTTCGGACACCAGTTTGCCATTGATGAAAGTTTTGGTGATGTTAAAAGCTTCAGGATGATCGATAACAATAAAGTCCGCCGGATCACCCAGGTTGAGCAGGCCTACCTCCAACCCGTAGTGCAGCACCGGATTAACGCAAGCCGCTTTCAGCACAGTGAACAAATCAATTCCCTTATCCAATGCTCTGATTACCAATTGGTTGATATGACCTTCCACCAGGTTGTCAGGGTGTTTGTCATCTGAGCAGAACATCATCTGATCCTCATAGTCAGTCAGCAGGTCAACCAGCGCTTCGAAATTTTTTGCCGCACTACCCTCTCTGATGATAATTTTCATGCCATGTGCCAGCTTGTCCAGTGCCTCTTCCCTGGTAAAGCATTCATGATCGGTAGATATGCCGGCATTGATGTAATCCCTGGCCATTTCACCTTTTAGCCCCGGGGCATGCCCATCGATTACCTTTTGATGCTTTCCGGCAATAGCCAGTTTTTCCATTACCCCGGGGTCCTGGTTGAGTACACCTGGCCAGTTCATCATTTCAGCTAAATATTTGACTTCTTTCCGGGACAATAACTGATCGATTTCGTTGGCAGTAATCGTTGCTCCGGCGGTTTCAAAAGTGGTGGCCGGTACGCAGGAAGGCGCGCCAAAGAAAAACTTGAAGTCTACCTGTTTGCCATTGTCAATCATATATTCCACCCCCTTTACCCCCATAACATTACCGATTTCGTGCGGATCTGACACGGTCGCTACCGTACCATGAACCACCGCCAGCCTGGCAAACTCAGCCGGTACTAACATAGAGCTTTCGATGTGAACGTGGGAGTCAATCAACCCGGGCAATATGTACTGATTTTCTACATCATCCACCTGTTCGATTTTGCTTATTTTTCCTGCTTCTATCACCAGCCTTCCCTTGTAAATATTTTTGGCCACCACATCGATGACATGGCCGGAAATGGTAAAGTTGCTTCCCATCGCAATTTTCTGCTAATAATTCAATAAATGAATGTACAATATTACTATGTTATTTATAGTTATGTTCTTACCTATGTGAATTTATTCAAACTATTAAGCAAAGAGCTTCAATAATCAGGTTATATTTGTAGTAACCAATAATAACAACAAATATTTTGAAAAAGAAAATAACCATCGTCTTATCCCTGGTAATTGTTCTATCATCGGTTTTTGCGGCATGCTCCGGTACCCAGCACAGGGGAAAACAAATTAAAAAAAACAAGCCCCTTCCGTGCCCCAAAAAGGATTGTTAAAGAATATAACCGAATATATTACTTCCCATACTAAAGCTATCGATATTATATTATATTTGCGAACGAATTAAAAGGGGAAGCACGCTTTCTCAATTGTTATTCGTTTCAGATCATTAATGAAAAAAATCGTGATAGCTGTAGATGGCTATTCTGCTTGTGGGAAAAGCTCTACCGCCAAGGAAGTGGCCTCCCGGTTAGGGTATGTTTACATAGATACAGGTGCCATGTACCGGGCTGTAACCCTATTTTTTCTCCAGAATTTCATCAACCTCACCAATCCAAAAGACGTAAAAAGTGCGTTGGATCAAGTCAATGTCAGTTTTATTCCGCACCCTGATACAGGTATTAATGAAGTTTATTTGAACGGACTCAATGTTGAAGAAGCGATCAGGGGCATGGAAGTGTCAGGAAAGGTCAGTGAGGTGAGCGCCATCCCGGAAGTAAGAAAGGCCATGGTGTACCTTCAAAGAAAATTGGGTAAAAATAAAGCGGTAGTTATGGACGGCAGAGATATCGGTACTTTTGTGTTTCCGGAGGCGGAGTTGAAGGTTTTTATGACGGCCGATTTTGATGTCCGGGCAGCGAGGCGGCAACAGGAGTTGCTGGAAAGGGGTGAAATGATCGGATTTGAGGAGGTCAAAAAAAATTTACAGCATCGCGATACCATTGACACCACCCGGAAGGAAAGTCCTTTGAAAAAAGCCGACAATGCGCATGTGATTGACACCACTCAATTGACGATGGAGGAGCAGATAGAACAGATTGTTCAACTGGCTAAAAATATTATTGATCAATAAATGGTAGTAAGATTATGGTTGTAGAAATAGATCGAAATTCAGGTTATTGTTTTGGCGTTGAATTCGCCATAAAAATGGCAGAGGATGAAATGCAGGAAAATGGACATTTGTATTGCCTCGGAGACATAGTGCATAATGATATGGAGGTGAAGCGGTTGTATGAAAAAGGCTTACGCATCATCGACCGTGACCAACTTCAGGACATTCACGATGCCAAAGTCCTGATCCGCGCCCATGGTGAACCTCCTGAAACCTATAAAACTGCCATGCAAAATAACCTGGAGCTGATAGATGCCTCCTGTCCTGTGGTGCTGAAGCTCCAAAACAGGGTCAAGCATACTTTTGATCAAATGCAAAAGGTGAATGGCCAGGTCGTCATCTATGGCAAAAAAGGACACGCAGAGGTCATCGGTATTACAGGACAAACCCGCGGTGAGGCCATTATCGTGACTACAGAAGAAGACCTTGACAAGATTGATTTTTCCCGCCCAGTGACCTTGTTCAGTCAAACCACCAAAAGTACCAAGGGTTTTTACCACATCAGACAACTCATTCAAGAAAAATTAGCCAGGGAAAAAGTGGATTTTACAGACGGTGATTTTGTCGCCAACGACAGCATTTGCCGACAGGTTTCAAACAGGGAGCCACACCTGACGAAATTTGCCAAAGAGTATGACATTATCATATTTGTCAGCGGCAAAAAAAGTTCGAACGGAAGGGCCTTATTTAATGTGTGTTTGGGCGAAAATAAAAGAAGCTATTTCATAGAAAGTGAAGAAGAATTGGCGTTAAGCTGGTTTGAGACCGGAGACTCTGTGGGTATCTGTGGGGCTACCAGCACGCCCATGTGGTTGATGGAAAGGGTGGCGGAGTATATTAGGTCTTTGGAACTCTACACAACACCCCGATAAACAAAGATTTCACCAAAAAAATCAAATGACATTTAAATCCCTATAATTAAATTTTTATTGTTTAAATTTTTATTAATTTTGCCACGTTTTAAACGTTTTGATTACTTATAACAACTTTTATGTCAAAGTTTGTAAAGCTTAAAAAGGGATTTGACATCAAACTAGCAGGGAAAGCTGAAAAACAGATCGCGGGAGTTGTCCAGCCTGATACATTTGCCGTAAAACCCACAGATTTTCAGGGTATTTTAAGACCGAAAGTTTTGGTTAAGGAGGGAGAGAATGTAAAGGCAGGAACCCCTGTACTGATTGATGGAAAAAACGATAAAATTAAGCACACAGCTCCGGTAAGCGGAGAAATAGTCGCGGTCAAAAGAGGTGATAAAAGGAAATTGCTGGAAATTGTCATTCTTTCCGACAGGGAAATCGAGTATGTGGAGTTTCCAACTTACACCATTTCCGACATTGTGAATCTCAAAAAAGAAGACTGTGTTGAACCCTTGATTTCCAGTGGTGTATGGCCTAACATTATTCAAAGGCCTTATGGTATCATTGCTGACCCCGACACATCACCAAAATCCATCTTTATCTCAGCATTCGATACGCATCCCCTGGCTCCGGATCAGGATTTTCTGCTAAAGGACCAGGACAAATTTTTTGAAGCGGGTATCGCGGTTCTGAGAAAATTTTCTCCTTCGATTCATCTCAATGTCAATGCCAACTCAGAGGTTTCAGGTTTATTCTCCCAGGTAAAAGATATTCAGATCAACAAATTTTCCGGCCCACATCCTGCGGGTAATGTGGGTGTTCAGATTCACCATATCGACCCGATCAGAAAAGGGGATATCGTGTGGACTGTGAGTCCGTTTGGAGTAGCGCAAATCGGTAAATTGTTTTTAGAAGGGAGATATGACGCTTCCCGTCTGATAGCCTTTACCGGATCAGAAATAAATTCTCCGAAATACTACCGGACTTACACAGGTGCAAATATCAGGAAATTTGTTGAAAACAATTTAAAGTCCGAACATGTTAGATATATCTCAGGGAATGTATTAACCGGGCAAAAGATAGAAAAGGATGGGCACATTGGCTTTTATGATAGTCAGGTTACGGTAATTCCGGAAGGGGACTACCATGAATTCTTCGGATGGATTTTGCCTGACGCAAAAAAGCTGAGCTTTCACAGGGCCTTTGGCTTGTTATCCTTTCTGATGCCTAAAAAAGATTTCGTGGTCGATACTAACACCCATGGAGAAGACAGGGCCTTTGTGCAAACCGGGGTGTTTGAACGGGTAATTCCAATGGATATTTTACCCATGTATTTAATCAAAGCAATTATGGCGGAAGACTTTGATGGCATGGAGGCACTGGGAATTTATGAAGTGATAGAAGAAGACCTGGCATTATGTGAGTTTGTGGATGTTTCAAAACATGATATCCAGGCGATTTTAAGAGAAGGAATAGATTTAATGCAATATAGCTAAGCGATACAATGAAACTACTGAGAACCTTTTTTGACAAGCAAAAGCCTCACTTTGAAAAAGGAGGTAAGTGGGAAAAGTTTTATTATATTTTCGAGGCCCATGAGACGCTTCTATTTACGCCAAAGAGCACGACTAATGAAACCGGCACGCAGATAAAGGATGCTATTGACATGAAAAGGATGATGATGACAGTAATTATCTCCATGATCCCATGTCTTATCTTCGGAATATTCAATGTAGGTTACCAGCACTTTATCGCTCAAGGACAAGAAGTCAGTTTTCTGAGCTTAGACACACTGGTGGTTGGTGCCATAAAGGTACTGCCTGTGGTGGTGGTTTCATATGCGACAGGCTTAAGCATCGAATTCATTTTTGCTACCATTAGAAGGCACCCTGTGAATGAAGGATTTCTGGTTACGGGTATGCTTATTCCTTTGGTGATGCCACCTACTGTGCCGCTCTGGCAGGTAGCGTTGGCCACAGCATTTGCCGTTGTTATCGGCAAGGAGGCTTTTGGAGGTACTGGTATGAATATTCTTAATGTGGCCCTTACAGCAAGGGCATTTTTATACTTTGCCTACCCAACCGATATGTCCGGCGATGTGTGGACCTATGTAGGTGATGCACAATTGGTGGATGGATATTCCGGTGCCACTGCACTGGCTATTGCTGCGGAGGCTTCCACAGCAGAATCCCCTGTGGTAGCTGCCCTGGGAAATAGTTGGTATAGCGGACTTTTTGATTTTGGAAATCTGATCTGGGGTCAGATCCCAGGCTCTATTGGTGAAACTTCTGTGATCATGTCCCTGATCGGTGGGGCGATTTTAATATTAACCGGCGTTGGTAGCTGGAAAATCATTGTTTCTGTATTTGGAGGGGCCTATGCAATGGGATTGCTCTTTAATGTCATAGGCGCCAATACGTATATGCTCATGCCGGCAGAATATCATCTGGTAATAGGTGGCCTGGCTTTTGGGGCTGTATTTATGGCAACCGATCCGGTAACAGCGACTCAAACTGAAACAGGAAAATGGATCTATGGATTTTTAATCGGTGTTATTACGGTGATTATCAGAGTGGTTAACCCGGCCTATCCCGAAGGTATTATGATGGCCATATTGTTAATGAATGTATTTGCTCCGTTAATTGATTATTATATAGTACAAGCTAACAAAAAAAGGAGGTTACAACGTGCAACAGTCTAATTTATATATCCTTATATTCTCAGTGGCGTTGACCGTCGTGCTGGGAGGTTTGCTCTCTATTGCTGCAGTGGGTCTGAAACCATTGCAGACAAAAGCTGTTGAATTGGATACTAAAAAACAAATTCTCAGTTCCGTGATGGAAATAACTCCTGAGATGGATGTGATCGGCACATTCAATACCAGGACCAAATCAGTGGCCGTCAACGTGGAAGGCGAGCTGGTTGAAAAAGATGATGAAGGAGCCACTATCGTTCCTGAAAAAATCAACATCGAAAAAGAGTCCAAAAAGGATTCTGAAAATAAGGTATTGCCTGTATACCTGTATATGAACGAAAAAGACACTACAAAAGTAGAAGCCTACATCTTTGCCATGTTTGGAACTGGCCTGTGGGATAAGATTTGGGGCTATGTGGCAGTAGCTCCCGATTTAACAACCATCAAAGGTATATCTATGGATCATAAAGCCGAAACACCGGGATTAGGAGCCAGAATTACCGACAAAGAAGTAAAAGATCGGTATAAGGGTAAACAATTATTTGATTCTAATGGTTATCTTGTTGGAATCGAAATGAAAAAAGGCGAACGAGGGGACTCCAGCTTATTTAATGAGCATGAGGTCGATGGAATGTCCGGTGCCACATTGACTGCCAATGGAGTCAATGAAATGATTTTGAAATATATTGGCTTTTACCAGGCATACATCGATAAGGTAAAAGCAGGAGAAACAGTGGCCCTCAATTAGTGAGGCGTCCGGTTAAACATCAGAATTCAAGTAATAAACGAAATTATAGTAACTATTATGAGTACTGAAACAGTTGAACAGCAGGAAGTACAGGAAGTAGAAGTAAAAGAGATCGAGTCGTTACTTTCCAAAAGGCGTAGAAAGATTATGAGCGATCCGCTCAATGATGATAACCCAATCACCATTCAGGTGTTGGGTATATGCTCTGCCCTGGCAGTGACAGTTAAAATGATGCCAACGCTGGTGATGGCCCTGGCCGTGATTTTTGTGATTGTTTTTTCCAACTTAATTATATCCATTCTAAGAAATGTGATCCCCAACAGGGTAAGAATCATTGTACAACTGGCTGTGGTCGCGTCTCTGGTGATCCTGGTAGACCAGGTGCTAAGGGCTTATATGTATGATGTGGCCAAAGTAGTGGGGGTTTATGTAGGGTTGATAATTACTAATTGTATTATCATGGGCCGTCTTGAAGCATTTGCCATGGGTAACAAACCCTGGGACTCAGTTCTCGATGGATTGGGTAGTGGATTCGGCTACTCCTGGATAATTTTAGCTGTCGCGTTTTTCAGAGAGTTGTTTGGGTCAGGGTCCATATTTGACTTTAAGGTATTTGAAGCCATAGGTTGGACCAGTTATCAGGCAAACGGATTAATGGTGAGTCCTATAGGCGCTTTCATCATCCTGGGACTGATCATCTGGGTGCAGCGATATAAAAACGGTTACGTAGAACACTAAAATTAAACGATCATGTGGGAAAATTTAATTAATCTCGGTGTAAAATCGATTTTTGTAGAGAACATGGTATTCGCCTATTTTTTAGGGATGTGTTCTTATCTGGCTGTTTCCAAAAAAGTACCTACAGCCTTTGGACTGGGGCTGGCTGTAATCTTTGTACTTACCATCACTGTGCCTGTCAACTGGTTATTGCTGGAGTATATCTTAAAAGAAGGAGCCCTTACGTGGGTAAGTATGGATTTCGCAACGGTTGACCTGAGCTTTTTGCAGTTCATTATGTTTATAGCCATTATCGCTGCTATGGTGCAGTTAGTGGAAATGGTTATTGAAAAGTTTTCACCGGCCCTGTACGGTTCGTTGGGTATTTTTCTGCCCTTGATCGCAGTTAACTGTGCTATTCTGGGATCTTCCCTGTTTATGGTACAAAAAGAATTTACGCTGACCGAAGCTACCGTTTATGGATTTTCATCAGGTATCGGTTGGTTTTTGGCTATCATTGCTCTGGCGGCAATCAGGGAAAAAATAACCTATTCCAATGTACCTGCCCCCCTTAGAGGGTTGGGAATAACTATGATTATTACGGGCTTGATGGGCCTTGGTTTCTTATCATTCATAGGTATAAAAATTTGAAATAAACGATAAAAAATATGCCGGAAACCCTGACCCCTAAAGTCAGGGTTTTTTTTATCTTCTCCCGTATTAGCTAAGGCAGGCGCCAATAACGTGTTTAGTTTTCCAGCGGTGCTGGTCCATGAGATACAAGGCCAGTCATAAAGTTTAACACGTTTTAATCATTTTTTTATTAATATACGTTTAGACAGTTAAATTTAAACTTTTGCCCAATGAATCACCCTGTAAAACACCGACCTGAAAGAGTCACTTTCAGCAAGTTCCTTAAATATTTTTTCAAGGGACTTTTGGTCCTCGCTCCGATTACCATAACGTTATACATCATCATCTTTGCCCTGAATTGGCTGGATGGTTTGATACCAGCCGTCAATGTACCTGGATTGGGATTACTTATTGTCTTAGCCGGGATTACCTTAGTCGGTTATCTTACTTCCACCATTGTAATTAAGTCCATTTTTGAATATTTTGAACGTGGGGTGTTGAAAATACCCCTCATTAGCCTGATTTATTCTTCCCTCAAAGAATTAATGGGGGCCTTTGTGGGTGAACAGAAAAAGTTCAATAAACCTGTTGTCGTTTTTATGGACAGGGAAAATGGTATTCAAAGATTGGGCTTCATTACGCAGGACGACCTTTCCAACCTCGGCCTGCATGACATGGTATCGGTGTATTTGCCCCATTCCTATAACTTTTCAGGCAATTTTTATATCGTGCCTCAGTCAAATGTAAAACCGATCGATGTTTCCAGAACCCATTTTATGAAATTCATCGTGTCCGGAGGTGTTACTGCCATCCCGGAAGCAGCATTTGACCGAAAAAATTAGCATAGCAGACGCTGATTAATTATTTTAAAGGCGTGAATTTCAGTTAAGAAAAAAATGAGTATTTATCTTTTAAGGGGTGATATTACAAAAATAACAGTCGATGCTATTGTGAATGCTGCGAATACCAGTTTGCTGGGTGGTGGTGGGGTGGATGGAGCAATCCATCGGGCTGGTGGACCTGAGATTCTGGACGATTGCCGTAAGATCAGATCGCGGCAAGGTGGGTGCGCGGTGGGGGAAGCTGTCATTACCACCGCTGGTAAACTGCCCGCCACCTACGTGATTCATACCGTAGGGCCGGTTTGGCAGGGTGGTAGTAAGGGTGAAGAAGACCTCTTGTCCAACGCCTACCGCAATAGCCTGACCCTTGCCAGACAAAACAAGGTGAACACAATTGCTTTCCCTAACATCAGTACGGGAGTCTACCGCTTTCCAAAACAGAAAGCGGCAGAGATAGCGATATCTTCTGTGACCTCTTTTCTACGGGAAAACCCTTCCATGACCGTGAATTTTGTTTGTTACGACGCCGAGAATTTTGGCATTTATGAGGAGTTGTTAGCTGGAAAATAATGCTTATTTTTCACCCCAAACTACTATACTATGAAATCCAAGCAATACCCACCCCTTTTCCTGATTATTTTATCCATTTTTTCCTTTCTCACCATCTTTCCTGCCGTCGCACAAAATGAATATTTCTTTCCCGGCGAGTCAAATTTCGATGACCGCATCCCCAGCCCGGAACAATTCCTGGGATACCCTGTCGGATCACAACATACCATGCATGCCCATGTAGTCAGCTATTTTAAAGCACTTGCGGAGCTGTCCGGCAGGGTAACTTATCAGGAAATTGGAAAAACATACGAAAACCGGCCATTGGTAATACTAACTGTGACCTCACCTGAAAATCATGGACGACTGCAAAGTATTCGTGAAAACCACTTAAAACGGTGTGACCCCGGGCAAACAGGTTTATCCGTTGACGGGCAACCCATCATCCTGCACCTGGGATACAATGTTCACGGAAACGAACCCTCAGGTACTGAGGCGGCCATGTTAATGGCTTACTACCTGACTGCCGGACAAAGCGAGGAGGTGAGAAGATATCTGGATGAATCGGTCATTTTCATTGACCCCGTTTTAAATCCGGATGGCAGGGACCGGCATTCCTTGTGGGTGAATATGCACAAAGGAAGCCCCCTGGTGGCAGATCCCCTGGACC
The DNA here is from genome assembly GCF_056858335.1 of Agaribacillus sp. DX54. Classification (NCBI taxonomy): domain Bacteria; kingdom Pseudomonadati; phylum Bacteroidota; class Cytophagia; order Cytophagales; family Splendidivirgaceae; genus Agaribacillus; species Agaribacillus sp. DX54. The sequence goes on along the minus strand of NZ_JBXEQE010000048.1, from coordinate 16,436 downwards.
GGGAACACAACGAAGCCTGGCCCGGCGGCCGGACCAATCATTACTGGTTTGACCTGAACAGGGATTGGCTGCCACTGGTGCATTGGGAAAGCCAGGCGCGCATGAGGTTTTATCACGAATGGCTTCCTAATATTGTCACTGATTTTCATGAAATGGGAACCAATACCACCTACTTTTTTGAGCCCACCAAACCCTTTGGCTCTGAAAATCCCGTGGTTCCCAGAGAAAATTATGACCGGCTTAACAACTTACTGGCCGGATACTTCGCAGATGCCCTGGATAAGCTGGGCTCTCTGTATTTTACCAAAGAGGTTTTTGATAATTCCTATCCCGGTTATGGTTCTACCTATCCGGATTTACATGGTGGCGTAGGACTGGTTTTTGAGCAAGCCAGCTCCCGTGGCCATTTGCAGCAGAGCAGCACGGGTGACCTGTCTTTCGCTTTTACCATCCGAAACCATTTGGCAACAAGCTTGGCCACAGTAAAGGCAGGCGTTGAGCACAAAACCGATTTCCTGGACTTTCAGCAAAAGTTTTTCCGGTCGGCTATGGTTGAGGCGAGGCAGGACCCTGTAAAGGCCTATATTTTTGGAGATAAAAATGACCGGAGCAAAACCAAGGCCTTTTTAAATCTGCTTTTACAACACCAAATCAAATGTTACGAAGCAAAAAGTGACCGGAAGATTGGGGAAGATAATTTTGTGAGAGGACATGCCTTCATTGTTCCCACTGAGCAGCCGCAATACCGCCTCATCCGGTCAATGTTCGAAAAAGTGACAGACTTTCATGACAGCGTTTTTTACGATGCTTCGGCCTGGGCCTTGGTTTTTGCCTACGGTATGCCTCACCGGCCCCTTAGAACCAAAAACTTTAACCCTGGTCCTGAGGTAACATCTCAAAACCTTCCTAATCCTCAAAATACTGTGCAGTCCAGTGACTACGCCTATCTTATTGATTGGCAGGACTATTACGCACCCAAGATATTGAGCGGCTTGTTGGGCAACGGCATTATAGTCAAATCGGCTTTTAAACCATTCACCGCAAAATTAGCAGATGGAACAGCCAGCCAATTCGGATACGGCGCATTGATGATCCCGGTCTCTTTGCAAAAGAGCAGCCCGCAGGACCTGCACCAGTTGCTTGTGCGGCTTTCTGAAGAGACCGGAGTTGACGTGTCTGCGGTGCCAAGTGGTTTTAGTGTGCAGGGCGTGGATTTAGGAAGTAATAGTTTTCAGCCCCTGAAGCAGCCAAAGGTTTTAATGGTCGTAGGCAAAGGTGTTTCCAGCTATGAGGCCGGTGAGGTTTGGCACCTCATGGACCGCAAGGTAAACATGGCTGTTACAAAAATAGATATCACCGACTTTGCCCGTGCCAGGTTAAATGATTATAACCGCTTGGTATTGGTTTCAGGCAATTATGCTTTATTTGGGGATGATGACATCGAGCGGATAAAAGGGTGGCTGGAAGCCGGTGGTACGCTGATCACTATCCGTGACGCTACTTCATGGGTGATTAATAATAAAATTGTGGAGGAAAAATTAAAGAAAGTGGATAAGGAAGCCAATAACAACCGCTCATTTAATGAACCTGAGCGGTCTGATTATGTCACTGCCGGTTTGTACTATGGTTCCCAGGCTATTGGCGGTTCTATTTATCAGGCTGATCTGGACACTACCCACCCCCTGGGTTTTGGTTATAGCCGTCGCAGGTTATGGGTTTACCGCAATAGTAAAGTGATGCTTGAACCCAGCAAAAACCGGTTCAGCACTGTGATTCGCTATCATAGCAACCCTTTGATCAGCGGTTATGTTTCAGCCGCTAATCTGGCGCTTCTGAGTCATTCGGCTTCCCTCGTTGTCAGCAAGGTGGGTAGTGGCAGGGCCATCTTGTTTGCCGATAATCCCAATTTCAGAGGGACTTGGCTCGGTACTAATAAATTGTTTTTGAATGCGGTATTTTTGGGGGATCATATGACGGTGCCGTAAACATTTCACGCATAAACCGCCCATGTAAGCATGCCAAAACCCTTCAAAATATATCGCTCCTCCGCCGGCTCCGGCAAGACCTATACCCTGGCTAAGGACTACCTGAAGCTGGCCCTCAGAAACCCCACCTATTTCCGCCACATCCTTGCCGTCACCTTCACCAACAAAGCTACCCAGGAGATGAAAAGCCGTATCCTTAGCTACCTGCATGACTTTAGCCGGGGTAAACAGCACCCCATGTATCACGAATTAAAGGCCGACCTGCAACTGAACGAAACCCAATTTCAGGAGAGGTGCCAATCCGTGCTTTCCAATATTTTACATAACTACACTAACTTTTCCGTCAGCACCATCGATACATTTTTTCAACAAGTCATCCGCGCTTTTTCCAGGGAAATGGGGCTTTATGGCGGTTTTTCCCTGGAATTGGAACAGGACAAGGTGCTGAGGACAGTGGTGGACAAGCTAATGGAAGAGATCGGTGAGAATCAAACCCTTACCGAATGGCTGATCAGATTCTCGGAAGAAAAGGTAGATGAGGGAAAGTCATGGGATGTGAGGAATGATATCAGGATCCTGGGTTATGAAGTATTTACAGAGCGTTTTAAAACCATAGCACCCGGCCTGCTTCAGGCGTCAGATGCCCCGGATAAGCTGAAGGCAATCATTCAGGATGTCCGTCAGATTAAGGCTGTCTTTGAAAATTACATGAAGGGTATTGGGGAAAAAGGACTGGCATTAATGCGGAAGTATCAATTGGAAGTAGAAGATTTTGCGTACGGCAAAACAGGCGTGGCTAATTACTTTAACCGGCTGGTGACAGGCCATGATTACGAACCCAAAAACCGGGTGTTGCTGGCCCTGGATAATACAGAAGCCTGGTACAGCAAGACCTCCAAAAAGAAAACTATCATCGAGCAGGTGGTTGAAGCAGGTCTGATTAGCTGGCTGAACGAGGCGGTGGCCTATTATGACAAACAATATCAATTATATGAGTCAGCCAGGCAAGTGTTGAGGAATCTGTACACCTATGGCATCCTTTCAGATGTCACCAGAAAGCTCAGGGAATACAAAAGCGAAAATGACGTCATGCTCATTTCCGATGCCGCCCATTTTCTGAAAAAAATTATCGAAGACAACGACAGCCCTTTTATTTATGAAAAGACAGGCTCCTTTTATCATCACTTCCTGATTGATGAATTTCAGGATACATCAGGCTTTCAGTGGGAGAATTTTAAACCGTTGGTGGAAAACAGCCTGTCCCAGGGGTATGCCAATATGGTAGTAGGTGATATAAAACAATCGATTTATCGCTGGCGGGGCGGGGATTGGAAATTGCTGTTGGAAGGAATCAAACAGGACATACCCGCCGCCTATATTCAGGAGGATCGACTGGACCGGAATTTTCGTAGCAAACAGCATGTAGTGGCATTCAACAACCAACTCTTTTCCAAGGCATCGGTGCTCCTGAAAGATAATCTTTCGGAAGTCATCGGGGAAATTGAGGAAGACAGCCTGCGGTCTGCGCTTCTTCCCGAGGCTGCTAAAATCGAAGCGGCCTATCAACAAGTGGCTCAACAACCAGCCAAAACCGGCAATAACCATGAGAAAGGTTACATAAATATCACTTTTTTGGAAGACGAGGTCGATGAAGAAGGCCAAAAAACCAGTTGGAAAGAGAAGGTAAACCAGAAAATGCCGGGGATCCTGGAAGACCTGCAGGACAGGGGTGTGCGACTTAAAGATGTTGCAGTACTGGTTCGTAATGCGAGAGACGGCAAAGCTATTGCTGACTTTATGTTAAATTTTCAGCAGTCCGGGCAGGCAAGGCAGGGATACCGCTACGATGTTGTTTCAAATGAAGCCCTTTTTCTGCGATCCGCACCTTCTATTCAGTTGTTGCTTAACATTTTTAAATTCCTGGTTAATCCTCACGACCACGTAGCCAGGGTTTCCGTGGCCTACGAATATCAGCGCTACGTGATTAATAATACAACGATTTCAAATGATGAACTCCTGTCGGCACCCAACGATGCGGCCCTGGACACATTTTTGCCGGAAGCTTTTCGCGGGCAAAGCAGCTCGCTGGGTAAGATCCCATTGTTTGAACTGGTGGAAAGGCTGATCGATATATTTGACCTCCATCGCCTGCCTGGTGAATTGGCCTATATCCAGGCCTTTCAGGATCAGATATTAAACTTTACGGGTGATGAAAAGGGTGATATCAGCTCATTTTTGGACTGGTGGGAGGACAATGCCTATAAACTGGCTATCCAGGTTTCGGACGAGATCGATGCGGTACAGATTTTGACCATTCATAAATCCAAAGGCCTGCAGTTTAAAGTAGTGATTGTTCCCTATTTAAACTGGGAGCTTGACCATGACACCAGAAAAAATAACATCCTCTGGAGCCGTACCGAGCAATCGCCCTTTGCCAATTTCGGGTATTTTCCACTCCGGTATACTGTCAACCTCAAAAACACTGTATTTAAGAAGGACTATTACGATGAAATGATTCTTACCTATATGGATAATCTGAATCTTCTGTACGTTGCTTTTACGAGAGCCGAAGATGGTCTGTTAGCCTTTGGAAACCGGCCGGCTAAAACCAGGGGCGGTAAAATCAATCATATCGCTGCTTTGGTGCACCGGTTACTGAGCGATTCTGATTTGACGGAACAGCACGACAACGCGGGGAACCTGGTTTTCACCTTAGGCGCGATGGCCGGGATAAGCCCTAGCCCCAGCGAGAAAGAAGACAGCCAGGCCCGAACCGTCACCCTCAGACAGTACCATACCAACAACTGGCAGGACAAACTCGCTATCAGGCAAAGGGCGGCCGTGTTTTTTACCGAAGCTTTTGAGGAAAGACGGTCAAAAATCAATTATGGATTGCTGGTGCATGAGTTGCTGGCCAGGATAAAACACAAAGACGATATGGAAAGGGCCCTGGACGAGCTCCAATCGGAGGGAGCCATTGGCAAAGACGAAAGGGCAATGCTCCATGCCAAAATTACAAAGTTGTTTCAAATGGCCATTGTCGATTCCTGGTTTTCTACCGGTTGGGATGTCAAAACAGAAGTGCCTATTTTACCTAAAACAGGAGAAATAAGCAGGCCCGACCGTGTTATGATCCGTGATGGGCAAGCTGTCATTGTTGATTTCAAAACCGGGGAGCAAAAAGAGAAAGACCGGCAGCAGATTATAGCATATGCAGATTTGCTGCAGGCCATGGGTTTTAATACAATCAGTGGATATTTATTATATATTGAAAAACAGGAAGTAGAGCAGGTAGTATAGTTTAACTAAACCGAATAGTATTGAAAGTCTTTTTACAAGAACTGGCAGAGAAAGTGTACCTGGATCATGGCCATGACCTCGAAGGGGTAACAATTGTATTTCCTAACCGCCGGGCCGGGCTGTTCTTCCGTAAATACCTGGCTGAAAACCTGGAAAAACCTGTCTGGTCCCCAGCTATCATGAGCCTGGAGGATTTTGTAAAGCCTTTGTCAGCTATTCAACATTTGGATAAACTTTCGCTGGTATTTAAGCTTTATAGCATATACAAAAAAATCAGCCCCCGAAAAGAGGAATTCGATCGCTTTTTTTATTGGGGAGAAATGTTGTTGAAGGATTTCGATGACATCGATAAATACCTGGTTAATGCAAAAAACCTTTATGTCAACCTGAGCAGGCTGAAGGAACTGGACCAGGGGTTTGATTATCTGACTGTGGAACAAAAAAAGATTATCCGGGAATTCTGGCATAATTTCGATGACCGGCCTTCTGAAGAGAAGGAAAATTTTCTCAGGATATGGGAAATTCTATTTGATCTCTATGATCAGTTTACCAGGCAACTAAAAGACGAAAGCGTGGGATACATGGGTATGATTTATCGCGATGTAGTCGATAAAATCAGTGAAAACGCGCTAAAAACTAACCATAACAAAGTTATATTTGCCGGGTTTAATGCCCTGACCAAATCGGAGGAAAAGATAATTTCCTGGTTTTTGGAAGAAGGCAAAGCCGAGGTATACTGGGATGTTGATGCTTATTATGTGAATGATGAAAATCAGGAAGCAGGTATGTTTTTCAGGGAGTATGGCAAGAAATCCGTTTTTGCAAAAAGCTTTCCCCACCCGTTACCTGACCACTTCAAGCAGCCGGAAAACAAAAACATCACCATCACCGGTGTATCTATGTCGGTGGGGCAGGCCAAGGTGTTGGGACAGCATTTAAGGGAGGCTTTTAATGACCCCAAACAATATGAAAACTCCGTTATCATTTTGCCGGAAGAGCACATGTTGTTTCCGGTGCTTCATTCTTTGCCGGAGGACATCACAAAGATAAACGTGACCATGGGTTTTCCTTTGAGAAACACCCCTTTGTACAGCTTGTTTGAGCATTTACTGGAGATGCAGATCAACCTCAGGCAAACATCATCCGGCGAAGTATACTTTCCCTACCGCCAGGTACTGGCCATTCTGAAACATCCCTATGTCAGGAATTTTGACCTGCCACTGGCAGAGCGAAACATAATTGATATCGAAAAAAACAATAAAATATTCATTGAGCTAACCACACTTGAATTTGACAGAGTATTGTATCCTTTGGTCTTCAAAACCCTTGAGAAAGGTAATGAGATCTTTACCTACCTTTTAGATATCCTGATGGTTATAAATTCGGAGCAACGAGAAAGTGACGGACACGCCCTGGAGCGGGAATATATTTATCAGTTTTTTACCCAACTTAAACGCCTGCAGGAAATTACCCGTGAGCAACGAATAGCGCTTGCCTTAAATGCTTTTTTGCGATTATTCAGGCAAATGGTTCAATCCCTGAGGCTTCCCTTTAGTGGTGAACCATTGCGCGGTTTGCAAATCATGGGAGTATTGGAAAGCCGCAACCTGGATTTTGAAAATGTTTTTATCCTCTCCATGAATGAGGGAGCCTTTCCGGCAGCGACCAATCAGCATTCCTTTATACCTTACAATTTGCGCAGGGCCTTTGAACTCCCCACTTACGATCATCTCGACGCCATTTACGCCTATTTGTTTTATCGCCTGCTGCAAAAAGCCAAAAATATTCACCTTTACTATAACACCCAAAGCAGCATTAACACAGGCGGTGAAATGAGCCGGTTTTTGCAACAACTATTATTCGAAACAGATTTCAAAATCAAAAATTATGTACTCAACAACGGTGTAAAGCTGCCTGTACCTGAAGCCATCACCATCACTAAGTCCGACACAGTGGAAAGGGAGTTACGCAGATTTATGACAAGTCAACCGGAGTTTTCACATAGGCTTACCCCCTCGGCTGTTAACACCTATCTGGATTGCCGGCTAAAGTTTTATTTGCGCCACATCGCCCGGATCAGGGAACCTGAAAAGCTGGAAGACGAGGTAGACCCTAAGGTATTCGGTAACCTTCTGCATAATACTATGGAGTTTCTCTACAAAAGGTTTACAGAAACCCGTCACAAAACCTCCGTCACTACCGAGGATTTTGATTTCCTGAATACCGCACTGGAAGAAGCAATCGTCGCCGCTTTCCGTAAGCAATATCGAATACCGCGTCATAAAAAATTTAGCTTCGAGGGACGAAACATCCTGGCAAAGGCCATGGTGAGGAAATTTGCAGGAAAAATATTGGAAAACGACCGCCAATATGCCCCGTTTGAAATTATTGGCCTGGAGGCTGATGAGGAGGAAGGTTACCATACTGACCTGCCTGTTGTCATCCGTGGAAAACGGCATTTTATAGGATTGAAAGGCGTCATAGACCGCATTGACAACAAAGAAGGGGTGGTACGGGTGATCGACTACAAAACGGGCAGGGATGACAAGCGTATTGAAGATATTCCCAGCCTGTTTGACCGGCATCATGAGAAACGTAACAAGGCCGCCATGCAAACATTATTTTACAGCCTGTTGTTTACGGAGGCTCGACCAGGAAATAATCTTCCGGTAATGCCTGGCATCTTTAACAGCAAAGAGATGTTTGCCGATGAGTTTGACATCAGGCTGAAAGTAAAGGAACCCGGCAGTAAAAATAAGTATTTATCACTGAACGACGCCAGACCGGTTTTAGCGGCTTTTAGGCAGGGCCTTACCGGTATATTGGAAGAAATTTTTGATGTAGAAAACAATTTTGATCAAACCGAAGACCTGAAAGTTTGCGCTACATGCCCCTATACAGGCATTTGCCACCGATAAATCAGGTTTGACAGTACCACGGTCATAGTTTTTCCAGAAATTCCAGGCATTTGATTACGTCAATTATCTTCAAAATATAATATTTAAAATTAAAATAATTAAATTTTCTTGTCTAAACGAATTTATTTTTATTTCTTTGTCTTCCTGTAGTCAGGATATTTTTTCATCTATCTTTTATCAGCATTGAATGGGCTGGTAACTAAACTCATTTTAATTTTACATAAAATATGGCAGCTACAAATAAAGCTCCTTTATTTGATACAAACATAAGCAAGGATCAGTGCAAAGATACAGGTATGGCGATGGTGCTGATTTTGCTTTTGGTTGGCTATTTTTTGGAAAATACGTTATTTTATCATATAGCAATATTTGCGTTGTTGATAAATATGATTATTCCTAAAATCTACTATCCTGTGGCCATCCTATGGTTCGGCTTATCAAACATTCTGGGGGCGGTGATGTCAAAGGTCATTCTAACTATTGTGTTTTTTGTGGTGGTTGTTCCCATTGGTTTTCTGAGAAAGATAGCAGGAAAAGACCCCATGAAACTCAAACCGTGGAAAAAGGACGACCAATCGGTTATGAAGGTAAGGAACCATACTTTTACAGCCAAAGATCTTGAAAAACCTTATTAAATATTAATAGACATATGGAATTTCTAAAAGACTTATGGGGGTTCTTGAAAGAGAGAAAAAAGTTCTGGTTACTACCTTTGATAGTAATCCTTCTTTTGTTTGGTGTTTTGATTGTTTTTACGAGTGGTTCGGCCATAGCCCCCTTTATATATACATTGTTTTAACTGATATTTATTTATGCCAGAAGCAATATTAGGCATTTCAGCATATTATCATGATAGTGCTGCAGCTATTCTTGTGGATGGGGAAATCATTGCGGCTGCCCATGAGGAACGGTTTACCCGTAAAAAGCACGATCCCTCATTCCCGCTTAATGCCGCCAAATATGTGTTGGAAGAGGCAGGTATCGCCTATAATGATCTTACTGCTGTCGCATTTTATGATAAGCCTTACATTAAATTTGAGCGGCTGCTGGAAACCTACCATTCCTTTGTTCCAAAAGGTCTTGTGAGTTTTTTATCAGCCATGCCGGTATGGATCAAAGAAAAGCTTTTCATGAAGAAGATGCTCAACGAGGAACTTGCCAAACTTGGGGATGGAAAAGTCCATGTATTGTTTCCTGAGCATCACCTTTCCCATGCTGCCAGTGCATTCTATCCATCGCCTTATGAGGAGGCGGCAATCCTTACGCTGGATGGTGTGGGTGAATGGGCCACTACTACTATTGGCTACGGGAAGGGAAAGGATATTAAAATATTAAGGGAGTTGGATTTTCCCCATTCACTTGGGTTATTGTACTCAGCCTTTACCTATTACTGTGGCTTCAAGGTGAACAGCGGGGAGTATAAATTGATGGGACTGGCGCCTTATGGCAATCCCCAGGCGGAACAGACCAAGGATTTTAAGCGGAAAATCCTGGAAAACCTTGTAGATATAAAGGAAGACGGGTCTATCTTGCTTAACATGGAATACTATGATTTTGCCACAGGACTGAAGATGGCCAAAGATAAAAAATGGGAGCAAATTCTCGGAATTCCTATACGTAAACCCGAGTCGACCCTGACCCGGGAATATATGAATCTGGCCCTGGCTATCCAGATGATTACAGAGGAAGTAGTACTCAAGTTGTCTAATACGACCCAGGAGCTGACCAAAGCCAAAAACATTGTGCTGGCAGGGGGCGTAGCCCTGAATTGTGTCTCTAATGGCAAACTGCTGAAATCCGGAATTTTTGATGATATCTGGATACAGCCTGCTGCCGGTGATGCAGGCGGCGCACTGGGGGCTGCTTACGCGGCCTGGCATATCTGGATGGGAAAAGCAAGAAAAATAGTGACGGGTAAAGATGCGATGAAAGGCGCCTATTTAGGACCTGAATTTTCGGACAGTGACATTGAAAAGGTGGCCAGAAGGAATAACGCCAGGTTTCACTATATTGAAAGCGATGATCAATTGTATGATAATATATCCGATATCCTGGCCGAGGGCAACGTAGTAGGCTGGTTCCAGGGGCGAATGGAATATGGACCCCGGGCTTTGGGAAACAGAAGTATCATAGGAGATGCAAGAAATCCTGAGATGCAGAAAAAAATGAACCTGAAAATAAAATACCGCGAAGGCTTCAGGCCCTTTGCCCCGTCAGTGATAGAAGAGGAAATTCAGGAATATTTTGAACTGGACAGACAATCGCCCTACATGCTTCTGGTGGTTCCGGTGAACGAAGCCAGAAAAAATCCCGAACCAGAAGGCTACAATGACCTGGAAATGTATGAAAGGCTCTATCATCTGCGTTCGGATATTCCATCGATTACCCATATAGACTACTCAGCACGTGTTCAGAGTGTCAACCGGGAAGTTAACCCCAGATATTGGCATTTAATCAACAAATTCAAACAAAAGACTGGCTATGGACTCCTGGTAAACACCAGCTTTAACGTGCGTGGTGAACCTATCGTATGTAGCCCTGAAGATGGATATCGCTGCTTCATGCGCACTGAAATGGATTATCTGGTGTTGGGTAATTACTTGTTTGATAAAAAAGAACAGGAAAAAATCAAAGACGACACGAATTGGCAGGAAGAATTTGCGCTCGATTAAACGGCTTGTTTAGTGACTGTTACCAGTCGTCGTATAACCTAAAGTTATACAATGTCCCCTCTTAATTGATTGATCAGGTCAGCCGGTTTTCAATCCTGTTTTTATAAAAAAAGCCTTTCTTAGTGAAAGGCTTAATGGCAACTATGAGAATAAAAGTATGAGAAATAATTATTTAAAAACGTACCTGGTTTCCTGCTTGTTTTCATATGTAAAATCTTCCATTCCTCTATCTGCCAAGCAGGCAATATTAAAACACAAAAACGCGATGGTAATCTGTAAAATTTTTTTCATTAACCTATTATTTAAGAACTATCAGTCCGATCGACTTAGCAATAATTGCCATCCGTTTAGTACAAATTTTACATAAACCTGACTAAAAAGAAAGAGGGGCGCTGAAAATATATGATCTTTTAATTTATCTCCGGTTATTTTAGTAAAAACCCAATATTTAAGAAATTCTAAAAAAAATATTAGCATTCTAACAATACCGGAACCTGCCTTTTTTAAGGGCATAAAAAATCCTGTGCATGGTGAAGAAATAGTCATCAATGAATAATAACCTCCACTTTCTGATGAGTTATTTTACAATATTAAATATCTGATTATCAATTTTTTATAATCAATATTTTTCTACTTGCTGTCAAAAAAAATCACATTTGAAAAAAATATTGGCACGGTTTTTTTGTATGAGAGGCAAAAAAGAAACAAAAAAACTAAATCAAAATTAACCTTGAAGCAATGAAAAAGATATTATTTGCTACGGTCATATCCGCTATGTTATTTTTACCAAAATTACAGGCCCAGGAAATAAAATATGGGTTCAGCGCCGGCCTGAATGTCTCTGACTGGGCCGGTGATGCTGCTGCAACCATTGAGGACGTAGTATCACTCACCGAGGTGTTTGCCACCAGATCCAATACCGGATTTCATGTGGGTTCTTACCTGGAAATTCCTGTAGGCAACCGGCTTGTGATTGAGCCTGCTTTGTTATATTCCCGGAAAGGCATCAGGGTAGAGGGCAGGCTTCCGGAAAACCTGCCTGGTATATTTGACTTATTGAATGTCAATGCTACCGTAACCAACAGGGCCCATTATATTGACATGCCGTTGATGGCCAGATTTTATGTTGGTGAAGGGTTAAATCTTTTTGGTGGCCCACAGGTATCTTACCTTATCTCCAACAGGTTAAATGTTGAGGCTGGTACCCTCGGGTTTAATGTACTCAACGAGGTACTGGACATCGATGAAGGTTTTAGAAAATTTGACGTTGGTTTGACTGCCGGGCTTGGTTACCAATTTGCCAATGGACTGCATATCAATGCGAGCTACGATTTTGGTTTGACTTCGCTGGATGATCAAAACCGTTTTGACGTCCATAACCGGGTTGCCAAGGTATCGGTTGGTTACACTTTTTGATAAAAAAATAGTTATTGCGTTGTCGAGTTTTTGGAAAACCCTGTTCATTGGTCAGGGTTTTTCTTTCACCCTTTCATGGTTAATTTGACAGTGATACTCCCTAATCACTTGAATTTTGCCTGGTTAATGCATATATTGAATAATTGTTTAAGGTAAATAGGGAAGAAGTCGGTTATGGAGAATAAGGTGTTCAGGCAAAGGATGGAATGAAAGCTTGGCAAGGAGGCATTAAAATTCGCTCGAGGGTATATATTTCTTTCACCCCCGATTAATAAAAGGAAGTTTTATTGTAACAACGAAATCATTTTTAGAACGCCTTGGTAGTTTCGTAAAGATTTCAACCATCACAGGGAGATTAGTTAACCAGTTTATATCATGGGATTCATTGCAAACAAGTTACTGGAATCCGGGAATGCACCGGATAACAGAGAAACCGGGCTTTTCTGGCACAATCAGCCATTTGATCCCAACTTACCGGAATACATCTCATTATTGTATCCAAACTATGCCCTCGACAGTGTACTGGGCATAGGACCTTACTTTACCTACATATATGACTGCTATCGTGGAAGTTATCATTTTATCAGCAAAAACATCGACAAGGTTTTGGGCTATAGTGAGAAACAGCTAATGCAATTGGGCAGGGGGGAGGTTTATGATGCCATCCATCCCGAAGACCGTAAGCCGGTTATTAGTTTGGCTAAAAAGTCATGGAATTATATACGGAGTGTTAAGCCCGGTTTGAGAAAGAAATATAAGGTTAGCCTGGATTTCAGGGTACGAAAGCACAATCAGGAGTATGTCCGTATTCTGTTACAAAAAGGTATATTGAATCAGGATAAAATGGGTAATGTCGTGCACATGGTAGGTATTTGTACAGATATTTCTCACTGGCACAAAGGCAATGAGGTGACCTTAACCATTGCCGGAACTGAAGATGAACAAACATTTTTAAGTTACCGGGTTGACAAAACGGATGAACCTGTGACCTTAAGTGACCGGGAAAGACAGATCCTGGGTTTGATAGCCCGAGGATACAGCAGCAAATCCATCGCACGGGACTTGTCGATCAGTCCGCATACAGTCAACTCACACAGGAGAAATATGATGGATAAACTAGGGGTGCATAAAACCATCAATTTGGTTAATTACGCCCTTAATAAAGGATTGATATGATAGCTTGGGATTAGTCCTGTTGTTTTGTTATTGCAATTTAATTCGCATCAGGTACATATCTGCCGTTATGTACAAGTAGCTGCCGCCGGTATCGAAAGCGCAATTAGCTGTAGCCTGACCGGTTTTGATAGTACCCAGATGTTTTCCCATCGGATCAAAAAGCAAGACACCACCGGGCCCGGTAGCAAATACGTAGCCGTCGGCATTCACTTTTAACCCATCCGGCAACCCTTTAAGCTCTCCGACTTTGTCAGTGGCATCAAAAAATACCTTTCCGTTTTGCAATGTCCCGTCTTCTTTTATATCATAAACCATCCATATCGCTTTTTTGGGGTCTGAGTTAGCCACATAAAGCTTCTTGAAGTCGGGTGAAAAGGCAATACCATTGGGACGTGATAATTCATCGGTCAGCAAGGTTACTTCTCCTTCCGGGCTTACCTTGTATACACCCTGAAAGTTAATTTCCCTGGTAGGGTCATTGGCCTGCTGTGGTAATCCATAGGGAGGATCAGTAAAATACAAGTCCCCATTTTGATGATAAGCTGCGTCGTTGGGGCTGTTGAATTTCTTGTTTTGCCAGTTTCCGGCCAGGGTAGCAAAGTTGGATTCAGGCTCACCTAATGGTGCTTCCATCGAAGCCACACGCCGGTCGCCATGCTGACACAAAACCAGTTTACCGTCCGGACTCAACAACAGGCCATTAGAACCGGTCTCCCCACTTCTGGACTTTGAATCCGTATATCCCGAAGGCTTCAGATAGACCGCTTTTCCCTGACCTTCCTTCCACTTGTATACTGTATTTTCCGGCACGTCGGAAAAGATCAGCATTTTTTGTTCTTCCAGCCACAGGGGGCCTTCCGACCAGGTAAAACCTTCGGCAAGTATCTCTATTTCCGCATCCGGTGGAATCAACCTGTTGATTTCATCGTGTAGCCTTTCAACGGTACCGGTAGTAGGGTAGCTATCCGGTGTTTCAGTGTCTTTTTCTTCTTCCACAGTATCTTTTTGTTTTGGTGAACTACAGGCGGTGAATAAAACGAGCAGAGCAAAAATCAAGGTAGAATTGTCCATAAAAAAGTAGTTTTCTCGAGATGAAGATAGGCAGATTTGCGGGGAAATGAAAATGCTGAAAACACAAAATCAGACTGCAAGGTTACGATTTATAAGGAAAAGTATTGACCGAAATACAAAACAGGTCATGTTGATCACATGATGATGCATTGGCTGAATTCATTTTGCTCTTGCCGGTAATCTTATAATTTAGCGACTGAACCACATCCAAATCAATCAGGAAATCGCAGCAATACGTCGCCTCAAGCAAACGATTTCAATTAATAGCAATACCATGCCAATTATCCTAACCAGCACTTAATTTGGCTAATTTTAAAAAAACCATTACTATCCCACCACCCCAATTGTCCATTGTCCATTCCCAACACCGTCTGATGATCTTAAAAATTACTTTGCACTAGCCAGTCTTCTAAGGCAAAAGTACTGCAGATTATGTGCCCGCCCGGTTGAAGCGGTAAACCCCCATATGACCTCGGTTTTGCCATCAAATATTTCATTGATGAGGTCTTTTTGGCCTTTATAGACCACAGTACCATCCAGAAATACGGTGATCCTTTTTTTACTTGGGTCCCACCGGAACCTGAAGTTGTGCAGCCGGTTGTCTTCGAGGTTGAAATCACTGTCTTCGTTGTTCCAATGGCTTTGGTGACGGCTACTGCCATTTTCCAGGTACGCTACATGGTCAGAGGCCGGGTCATTCTGGTTTATATTTTGGTAGGTATCAAATTCCACAGCGATAGATGGGTAAATGGAATTACCGGGGTAGTTGGGGTTAAACCGTCCATATCCCATACATTCCCCCCAATTTCCAAAAGCGTTAAATCCTCTTTGATCATTGTGGATTACAAAAGTAATACCGTCGGCCCCCTCTTCCTTATCCCCCAAAAATATATCGAACTCTATTTCAAAATTTTCGGACAAATTAAGCTTGGTGTGACTATAGGCCAATCCCTCGCTATAGGCCACACTGGGTGTCAATTGAATGCAACCGTTTCCCATATCCCGGGAGGTGCCCAGCATTTTAAATTGCGCCACTGATACCAGATGGGTAAGGAGGGTGAGTGTGGCTGTTAAGGTCAGTTTGTACATGTTAATAAATAGGATTGAGAAACACCTGTTATGTATTTAAAGGAATTTGCGGGGGTTTTGTTTCATTTTGAACGGTGAATTTTTAATCTTTGGCCATAATATTAACCTCTTGTTAACATTACAGTCACCTTTTAAAACCTGATCATATCCATGAAGAATGTCCTGTCCTTTCTCCTTTTTTCAGTGATTAGTATCATTCACGCTTATGCGCAAAACAGTCCGGTGACCGCAGTGACTGGTGAACCGGCAGAAAGGTTTATGGCCATTACCATCGATGATCTTCCCGTTAATTCCATTGTCGGCGGATTAGCTCATCGTGAATATATCACCGATAATATCCTGCAGGCTTTAAAAAAACACAATGCTCCGGGTGTTGGTTTTGTGAATGAAATCAAACTTTACCGCAACGGTAAGCTGGTAGACGGAAAAGTAGCGCTTTTACAAAAATGGATTGACTATTTCAGACACCCTATTTGCATGCCGGCAATACCCAGGCAAAAAAGGATTCGTTGGCTAAACTCTTACAGGAAATAGGGTATCAGGTGGCTCCGGTAACCATCGATAACTCCGAATGGATTTTTGCCAGAGCCTATGAAAAGGCCTTTTTGAAAAAAGACTCAGTCCTGATGAAAAAGGTTGGGAAAGCCTACGTGGACTATATGGAAGAAAAAACTGTCTACTTTGGCCATCCCGGAAAATTTATAAGTTTCTGTTTTTCAGCGTCCTAACTTGTTGCTAACAAAAGAAAAAACCCCGAAATAGGCTGAAATAAGCTTTTTTCGGGGTTTTTATCTTGTTATATTGTAGTG
>NZ_JBXEQE010000047.1:0-37502 GCF_056858335.1 Agaribacillus sp. DX54 | reverse complement strand
GGCCAACTGTGAGAAGCTGACCACTTATTTTCAGTACACAGCTCCAATAAGGAAGTTGATTTACACGACCAACGCAGTAGAGGGTTATCATCGTCAGATCAGGAAGGTGACCAAGACCAAGGGGGCCTTCACCTCGGACATGGCCTTGTTGAAACTGGTCTATCTGGCTACCAAAAATATTGAGAAAAAATGGACATCGCCTTTGCGGAACTGGAGTTTGACCTTACAACAGTTGGCCATAAAATTTGGGGACCGGTTACCCCTTGATTTGGCGCGCAGCCCTTCTTCCGGGGGCTAGCCCCCGGAAGAAGGGCTGAGGAAGTAGACAGAGTTTACTTTACACTTCCTGTGCCTTTTTAAAATTTTTATCTGGTGAAGT
Organism: Agaribacillus sp. DX54; assembly: GCF_056858335.1. Lineage (NCBI taxonomy): Bacteria > Pseudomonadati > Bacteroidota > Cytophagia > Cytophagales > Splendidivirgaceae > Agaribacillus > Agaribacillus sp. DX54. The sequence goes on along the minus strand of NZ_JBXEQE010000047.1, from coordinate 37,123 downwards.
TTTCATATTTCTAAATATCCTATTGAATTTGAATTAGAGTCAATATCTAGTTTATCTATTAATGAATTAAGTTTATGCAGTTCATTTTGCAAATGAGGCCGTGTATTCATATTTTGAGTAAGTTTAATTGTATCTCCTGTTAGAATGTACTTTCCATCATAATGAACAGCATACAGTCTTAACCATGTTTTAGGTCTTGGTATTCGTCCTTTTTGCGCTTGATTGTCTTCAACACTAGTTTCTTTTTTGTGAAGAGGTTTGAAAATTTGTGAAAGATTGTCTCCATTGCTTTCAAGTAACATCTCGAATAATTTGTCTGCATCTTTCACCGCTAATTTTACTGCATGATTTATTGAAATTGGATTTGGAATAGCATATAAGTCTTTTTTAAATTGCGTAAAGAACTCACGTAGTCATTCTGTATCCGTCCATTTATCTTGAAGTGTATCTAGTATATTTTCTTCATTGTCATCATAAACCACTCTAAATAGCTTATCTGAAATAATTGACAAGATACTAGTCATACGCATAAAATCAATCTGTAGGTTTACTTTTTATTTACTTTTTGATGTATGGATAAATCTATTCATGATTATAAATTTTTCAAAACGTTTCATAATTTCTCCCAAACAATGCCTATTTGTACCTCATAATCGAAGATACCGCGAGGTACAAAAATCCAACTAAAATCGATAGAATGTGCTTACAATTGAGGAATTCAAAATGTGCCTGTAAGCGTAATAGAATGCTATTTTTATGAATTTTTATTAGTAATTATTGATTTTAAATCAATCTACTTCCCGACACAGAATATTCTATGTTTTGATTATCAGTGGGATAGGAGGGTGTAGGTACAAATGGGTTACAAGTTTACCTCGATCGCAAATACTGCTTGTATCAGCACATCTAACAAAATTATCAGTTACAATGAAACTAAAAATGAAAAATGGTAACTTTACCTAAAATAAATGCAATATGGACTTACAAGCAACAAAATTGGATGTGATGCAAAAAATAATGGGGGTTACCAAAGCATCTCTGTTGGAAAAGATCAATAAACTGTTAGATAAAGAAATGATTGTAGGCTATACGGTTGATGGTAAGCCCCTGACCAAATCAGCTTATGACAAGCGCTTACAAAAAGCTGAGCAACAAATTAGTTCCGGGCAATACCTCACCCAACAAGACCTGGAAAAGGAGTCTGAAAACTGGTAATGACCAATTTTAAGATCATCTGGTCTAAACAGGCCAGGAACGCTCTGAAAAGTATTTTTGATTATTACAAGGAAAAATCACTACAAGGAGCGAAAAATGTAAAATCCGATTTGCTGGAAAGTCCAAAGAAGATCCATTTTTCAAAGCAATACCAGTTGGATGAGATCAATCCTAAGTATCGCAGAATCGTTGTGAGGGATTACAAGATTTTATATAAGGAAGTTAGAGGTACAATTCATGTTTTAGATGTTGTAAGTACTCGGCAATCTCCTGATATTTTAAGGAGTAAATAATCCCACTAATCATTGGCTTTATTAAAATTTTAATCTTTCATTTAACTATTATTGATGAATTAAAAGCTTGTTTGCAATGAAAAACACAAGAGCTGCTACATTAAGAGAAAAAATTATTGAAGGAATGAAAATTTCTTCACAAAAACTGATAGCCCGTAAAAAACTGTTGGGACAAAAGGTAGTGGTAAGTGAAAATGGTGTGATACGGGAAATTGAGCCGGAAGATTTAAAATAAATGCGCTAAACAACTTATTCCCACTCCTTCCGCCAACGTTTTTGCAAGGTTAAGCCATCCTCTTTGAATTTTACTGTGCCGCAATATTTATAAGCGTCAAGCCCTTTTTCAGACTTCGTTCTCGCAGTTTTTTTAATACCGATTGTATGGCACGCATACCTGCTCCTGATATTAATACGGTTACCATAAGTTTTTATATTTTATTCAAAGATAACGATTTCATCCATATGCAATTTTGAGGCTGACAAATTTAATTAATTTTTTTATAGTTCGATTTTTTGAACGGGTTACAAAAGTTTTTCCAGCCAAATATTAAAACGACTCAAAGAAGGGACAAAAGCCTGAATTAATGCCAAAAGAAATGAATAAAAAATGCCCAACCTTGGGTATTTACTGGTATTCTCCTGTCGCCGATATTTATTTAAGTTTCATTAAGAAAATATAGCCCTGAAAAAAATCCCTGCAAAAATTCAAAGAGACAAGAAAAAAGGAGGTTATTGGTTGATAAATTTTGAAAAGAGCAATCAAAATAAAGTTTAATATAAATTATTGCAAAAAGCCAAAACTTGAAAAGAGCGGTCTAATTAGCAGAAATAATATTATGGAAAAAATGTTTTCTAATTTGCCTGATATCTGGTTTGATTGGTATGCAAGACTTTTACCAGGTACTTTTGGTGTTTTTATTTTCGATTTTTCTTTTAATCATTTCATTTTCATATTTCCAACTTTTGAAAGAATGATTGTGATTATTATAATTGGATACATTGTAGGACATTTGATTCAACCTCTTGTCGGTGCAATTATCAAAGTAATTGAAAAAAGAGAGGGAGTCGAAGATATATATAGGAGAGCTAAGCCAGACCCAAATACTAAAGAGTCCTCTTTGAGAAAAGTTTCAAAATCTCATGCCGAAGCAAGTTCTATGCTCGCTTGTGCATTATTTTTAGCTGTTAATGTAATATATTTCTGGGGTGATAATAGTTTCTATTCAGTGTTATATATTGTTTTATTTCTCTATTGTTTATGGGCGATGGTGCAAAGAATAAAATCTAGATCAAGGAAAATAAAAGATTTAACAAAATTGCATACACGAGAAAATTAATCATGTTCTGTGGGGTAATGTTTCCACAACTCACTTCCCAATACAGAATATTCTCTGTATTGATTATCAGTGTATTAGAAGGGTGGAGGCGCAAATGGGGTACAAGTTAATTTCACTATTCAATACTATATCAGATAATTCCTGAGCTTGAAATAATTCAAGGTAAACGAATATTCATGTGTTTGCTAATCTATTTCAAGACAGGCCAATTCCTCATTGTCAGGATTGGTTAAAAAGTCTTTTATCAGATCTTTTTTATCAATTAGTATCCGGGCTATGTTTTCGGTTGTCGTATTGTCGGTTCTCAACCAAATGATTTTTGGAGGGTGTCCATTTAAGTTTGATAAGTCGAAAAAGTCAGCATCAAATGTTACGATTGCGAAGCCGTTATTTTTTGCATATTCCCATATCTTAATATCAGATGAATTTTCTAATCCAAGTTCTCGAACTTGCTTGGCTGAGGTAAAATGATCAGATAATTTCTTTATTACTCTGAAAGAAATATTCTAGTCGAATAACAAATTCACGATGCAATTCTGATTTTATGTTCCCGGTCAGCGGCGTAGGCTAGGCAAGATAGAATTTTTTGTTCATTTAATTCGGGGAAGTCTGTAATTATTTCCTCAATACTCATCCCATTGGCCAACCAACTTAACACATCGTAAACGGAAATTCTTGTGCCGGTAATACAGGGTTTCCCTAATCTGATGACCGAATCTATAAATATGTATTTTTTATAATCCATTTTATTGTCTATTTGATCATTAATATACGAAATTAACGATTATCATGTTCTTTCTTTTAATTTCCCTGATATTATGTACCGGCCGGCTTCAAGGTAAATACAATCCCCCTGCCGAAACCAATGACCCTTTTGAAGGCTTCATAGATGTTGAAGCTAGTATCAAGTATTTTATTCCTCGTTTTCGGGAAGGCTTAGAAAGCTATCCAACTGAAAAAGCTAGAGAGGTTGCTCAATGGACGGACTATGAAATCAGTGAATACATAAAAATGGGCATTGAGAAAATTAAAAGAAAATATGCTTTTTGTGCATTAAGCAAAATTACTTGTCGTGAAGAAATGATTATGTGGGCGCATTACGCCAGTAGCCATCAAGGTTTCGCTTTGGAATTTGAATTTGCAGAGGATCGGAAGTTTTAGTTTGTTCCATTTTGTACCTTTTTGAAATATAGTATGCAAATAGGGGACGCAAATAAACAAAAAGACACAAACTGTCAATTAACATTCACCTGATCCACACCTCCTTTTCCAAACGTCGATCTGTAGCTTATGAAACCAATTATCACAACAAATACAATCTACAGCTTTTGAAAGAGGCCGGAGCATTAGGCTATCGAACCAGCCTAATTTTTTTATTACCAGGTAGCGATAAAATTGCAATCGATAGGGTCAAAAAGCGCGTTTTAAAAGGTGGACATAAGGAATAATAATCCAATATAGATATTGGACGTATTAGCAAATCTTGTGGCAGATTGAGCAAAAGTACTTCCCTTGCTATCTCATATATTTATCCTTGTTAAACTTGAATAAAAATATGTCAAAATTGGCGCATGTTTCCCTTATGCCTGTATTATGGGTTTTTCTGTTATTTAGCTTTTATAACACGGCCCAAAATAGCCGCTCAGCTCAAAATGAGAAACTCAGGGACAACAATCCCGAATCCAACAAAGGAAAAGTTGCTCAGACTCCTTCAATGGGTTGGAACAGTTACAACTCATATGGCGCCGCAGTAAGGGAGGCTGAGGCAAAGGCAGATTATATGGCTAAATATGTGAAAGCCTGCGGTTGGGAATATGTGGTAGTAGACTATTGCCGGTCGCTGATTTGGCTAACTATTAAAATATAATGATGCAAAAAGATAAATTAATATGGGTTGCTATGTGGATGTTCGGGTTATTGTCAGTGACAAAATGCAGCCAAAAACCAACTGCTGATTCAGCGAATGACGCCACTGCCGGGAAGCAATTACCCAATATTATTTATGTTTTGGTAGATGATATGGGTTATGGGGATTTAAGCTCCTATGGTCAGCAAACGCTATCCACACCAAATATTGATCAACTGGCCTCGGAGGGAATAAAATTGACAAATCACTACACCGGTTCAACAGTGTGCGCACCCTCAAGGGCCACTTTATTGACTGGGCTCCACACCGGTCATGTTTCGGTTCGTGGAAATCAGCCGGATCAATTGCTAAGGGATGAGGACATTACCACAGCCGAAAAGTTAAAAGAAGCAGGCTACTACACCGGCATTATAGGAAAATGGGGGATTGGCCATCCACCGCCGCCAAATGATCCTCAAAGAAATGGATTTGATTATTCGTATGGCTATATCAATATGTGGCATGCACACAATTTCTACCCCGAGTTTTTATACCGAAATGGGGAAAAAGAAATAATTGAAGGTAACAAGTTGAAGCGCGATGAAAATGGGAAGAGAATGTGGGCGGCTGAATCTCCGGAAGGGGCGGGCGTAGCCGAAATAAAAGCGCAACATACCCATGAATTTTTCGAAACCGATGCACTCAAGTTTATTGACAATCATAAAGATGCACCATTTTTTCTGTTGTTTGCTTTAAATATGCCCCACGCTAATAATGAACACCCGGGAAATGGCATGGAAGTACCTGATTGGGGCGAATTTAAGGACAGGGATTGGCCGGATGCGGAAAAGGGATTTGCATCCATGATTAAAATGATCGATGAAACAGTAGGGAAATTAAACGACAAATTGAAAAGTATGAACCTGGATAAGCATACATTATTGATTTTCTCCAGCGATAACGGTCCCCATCAAGAGGGATTTCACCAAATGGAGTTCTTTAATAGCAATCGGGAGTTAAGAGGAATGAAACGTGATTTTTATGACGGAGGGATTAAAACACCATTTATAGCCAAATGGCCCGGCCATATTATACCCGGGACAACTTCCGACCATATTTCTGCTTTTTGGGATTTCATGCCAACAATTTGTGAGATTGTGGGTGCAGCGCCCCCTGATAATACGGATGGTATTTCTATGCTGCCTGTACTTACCGGCAAATCGGACAAGCAAGGAAAGCATAAATACCTTTATTGGGAATTTTACGAACTAGGTGGCAGACAGGCGGTTTTAAAAGGGAACTTTAAAGCAATCAAACTAAATGTAAGGACAGGAGAGCCCGATCCTATCCAATTATTTGATCTTTCTGTTGATCCTGAGGAAAAAAATAATGTTGCCGGGAAACACCCGGACCTGGTTAAAGAAATGGCAGGATACATGGAGGAAGCCCACACCCCACTAAGTTTTATTTCTCTTTTTAAATCTGAGATAAATGCCGATACACCATTTTAGATACATCTTTTACAACCTATGAACATGAAAATCTTAAATATAGTATTAATAATTACGGTATTAAGTGGGCTTCTTCAAGGGTGCGATGATGTGAATTCTGCGGCAAAAGAAGACAATGACAGCGTTTTGAGTAATAATGAAGAAGTAAGTTATTTACGAACAGTCGCCGCAAAACCACCCATGGGATGGAATAGCTTCGATGCCTACGATTGCCGTATAAACGAAAGCGAATTTAAGGCTACGGTAGATTATATGGCTGAAAACCTATTGGAGTATGGTTGGGAATATGCCGTGATTGACTATATCTGGTGGCATCCGGAACCTGGTAATTGGGATACACCGCGCCGTTTCGGCCACCCCAATCTGAGGTACGAACCCGATGGAGCGCCATCTTTTCCCGAGTATACAACCATGGATGAGTATGGGCGTTTAATGCCGGCTATTAACAGATTCCCCTCTGCAGCAAATGGCAAAGGGTTTAAGCCTATAGCGGATTACGTGCATAGTAAGGGGATGAAGTTTGGATTGCACATAATGAGAGGGATTCATCGTATGGCTGTTTACAATGATACTCCTGTATTGGGGACCTCAATTGGCGCTAAAAGTATTGCAGAACCCACCGATACCTGTGCGTGGTGTAATCAAATGTATGGAGTGGATGCCTCAAAACCGGGATCTCAGGAATATTATGATTCGCTTTTTAAATTATATGCTTCCTGGGGTGTCGATTATATTAAAGCAGATGATATGATATTCCTGGATTATCATAAGAAAGAGCTGGAAATGATGAGAAAAGCCATTGATAAATGCGGAAGGCCCATGGTGCTTAGTTTGTCGCCTGGCGAAGCACCGCTTTCTCAGGCAAAACACTTGGTTGAAAATGCCAATATGTGGAGAATATCAGGTGATTTTTGGGATAATTGGGAAAGCCTAAAACATAATTTTGATTTGCTGAATTCATGGTCTTCCTATATTCAGCCCCACCATTGGCCAGATGCGGACATGTTACCCATTGGGCATATTTCTTTAAATAACAGGCCGCATGGTCCTGATCGCATGTCTAACTTTACAATTCCGGAGCATTATACCATAATGACGCTCTGGAGTATTGCTAAATCACCACTTATGATGGGGGGTGATTTGCTGACAACACCGGATTCCATTATGAATTTTCTCAAAAACAGGGAAGTATTGGAGGTGAATCAGAAAAGTGTCGATAACAGGCAGGTACTGAGGAATGATACAATAGCCATATGGATTGCCACTGATCCTGATACTGAGGATAGGTTTTTGGCCTTATTTAATCTGAGCGATATTAAACGCGAAGTTAATTTTAATTTTGCGTTTGAATACTTACGGGGAAAATATCAAATTCGAGACCTTTGGGAACAAAAGGATATAGGCGAATTTAAGCATTTTTTTAAAGCTCCCATGGAGCCACATGGAGCCGGGCTTTACCGGTTGACTAAATGGGTTGAAAAAGAAACCAAAGTAAATTAGAAGTTAAGCTATTTAGTGCGAATCAGAAGGGGGCTATCAAACCTAAAAAAGTTGATTTTTTGAAAATTAATTAGTACTTTCTAGGGCATTTGATAAGCGAGAGATTTCAATAGGCTCTTTTAACAAAGTACGATTTTGGCTTGATTGGGTAAAGAAGGACTTTTTAACCAAATGAAACAAGTTTCAATTTGTATTTTTTTCATATTCATTTTCGCAGGTGACTTATTATTTCCGGTAGTAGCCCCTGCTCAGGAGACAAATTATTTTTTTCGGAATTTGACAGTCGAAAAAGGGCTTTCTCATACTGACGCTACCAGTATTGTACAAGGTTCTCAAGGATTCATTTGGATCGGCACTTTCGGTGGCTTGCAACGTTTTGACGGGCATGAATTAAGATATTTCATCAATGATAGCGATCAGCTTAATACCGTCTATAACAACAGAATATTTCAGATGGTCACCGGTCAATTTGGTCATATATGGATAGCATCGGAGGGTGGATTAAAATGCTTCGATACCATCACCGAGAAATATGTAATCTTCAAGTCGGGGAATGCCAAGGACCTTAAACAATTGTACAACCTGTGTTATGCTGTATTTGCAGCTACCGACGGATCGATTTATTTCCTGACGGATGATGGTTTTTTTCAATATCAAATTGAAAAGGGCATTGTGATAAAAGCCATCAAATTGGCGCCCGCTTCCCCATTGCCGAACCCAATTGACGGTGATATCGTTGCCGATAGGAAAGGAAATATCTGGGTAAACACAGGTAGTGGACTACTTTTTATAAATAAAGAATCCCGGATGGGGCAACCAAATGCCTTATACTATAATCTTGTCGATGAAAATGGTGTGGAGCGGTCGGCTATCGGGAGCTTGTTATTGGATAATAAGGATAGACTTCTTGTGGGAAGTGTAAATGGCATACTCAATTTTAATTTGACAGATTTTTATGCCACTTTGCCATCGAAGACCATCACAGTCGACTATGTTCCGATTGGAGGGAATGAAATGAGACAGCTTTCGAAGAATAAAGACATTCAGATAAATAATGTTGTTCAGGACTTGTCCGGAAACTATTGGTTAGGTTCTGATACCGGGTTGATTCAAATGAATTGGAATGGCAAAACACCTCCGGTATTTCGTTGGTATATAAATTCCGAATTTGATAACAATAGTCTAACTTTTAATCATATCAGCTCTTTGTTTTTGGATGATTCCGGAAGTCTTTGGATAACCACCTGGGGGGGAGGGGTAAATTATGTGGACCTAAATCAGAAGCAATTTTCCTTGTTACGGCGTGATCTTGGTAACCCGCAAAATACATTGAGTAATAATTATATAAGGGCCATGGTGGAAGATCACCAGGGGAATCTTTGGATAGGTACAAGATCCGGAGGATTAAATTGCTACAACTTTAAAACCAAACAATACACACAATACAAGCATATTTCCGATGACCCAAATAGTTTGAATAGCGACAACATAAGGTCATTGGCCATTGACCGGGAAAACAGAATATGGATAGGGACCGATCAGGGAATTAATATATTTCGTCCGGAAGATAATTCATTTGAGAGTCTGGTCAATGATCGGGAGGACATTAACAGCCTTTCGGACAACGTTATTTTCTCAATAGCTGTTGACTATTTTGGTCAAATTTGGGCTGGAAGCTGGGCCAATGGATTGAATAAGATTACTTACTTTGGGAGAGGCAATTATCGTATTGAAAGGTTTTTTCAGGATGATAATTCAGCATATAGCTTATGCTCCAATAAAATTACCTTTATATACGCCGATACTTTAAGGCCGGAGGTTTTTGTTTCCACCAATAAGGGGTTGAACCATATCTATTTATCAAGTCGGGGTAAGGTAGCGGAAATTAGCTGTTACACTGGATTTGAGGGAAAAGATGATGGTTTGAGTTCTAACTATGTATGGCCGGTGGTGCGTACTGACGATTCTACCGTCTGGGCAGGTACTTTAGGGGGTGGAATAAATAAAATATTACTGAGCAGTCAGGGGCACAAAGGGTATAAATCCAGCCATTATTCCTTAAATGAAGGGGCTCCTTCCAATGACATGGAAAGTCTGCTGGTCGATAATAATGGTAATTTGTGGTTAGGGAGCAAAGGCCTTTCCATGTTTGATACAAAGGAGAATATCTTTATAAATTATGATCATAATGACGGATTACAGGGAGATAGTTTTAAAATAGGGGCTTCCTGCAAAGGTCGTGATAGCCGGTTGTATTTTGGAGGTACAAATGGCATTAGTTATTTTTATCCTGACAGTATAAAGCAAAATAGCATAAAACCAAAAATCGTATTCACTGAGTTGGTGGTCCAGGGAACTAAAATAGAGCCCGGGAAAAAATACGATGGACATTTGATCCTTGCTAAAACCATCAACAATATTGCTCATTTGAAGCTTAATTATTTTCATAATAATTTTTCCATAGCATTTGCTGCTTTGCTTTATGCAAATCCTGAAAAAAGCCATTTCAAATATTTGCTGGAAGGGTATGATGAAGATTGGATCCATACTGACCGTAAAAAATCCAGAACCGCTACTTATGCCAATTTAGCTTATGGTGATTACACATTTAAGGTGATGGGTTCCAATCATGATGGTTATTGGAATGCCGAGCCATTAACCCTGAAAGTTTCAATACTTCCACCCTGGTGGGAAACACAAACATCAAAGGTGATCTATGGAATGCTGTTCCTGGTTTTTATGCTTGGCATTTTTTATTGGCAACGCCGGTGGTTTAAACTAAAAAGAGATTTGGAAATTACTTTGCTGGAAGAAAAAAAGATGGAAGAAATGCATCAGATGAGAATGCAATTTTTTACTAATATTTCCCATGAATTCAGGACTCCCCTTACTTTGATATTAGGCCCCATAGAAAAACTAAGATCGGAGGTAATGGAGCGGATCGATCTCCATAAGTACTACAACATCATTTATAATAATGCCAATAGATTGCATAGTTTGATAAATGAGTTGATGGATTTTCGCAAAGTGGAATCAGGGGCTTTTGATTTAAAAGTGTTAAAAGATGATATCAGTCGATTTGTTAAAGAAATTGGTGAAGGTTTCTCCGAGTTGGCTGTACAAAAAGATATCAGTTTTAAGATAAGTACCCCTCAAAATAACATGGATAAGATTTGGTTTGATAAGAAAGTAGTGGAAAAGATCTTAATTAATTTGATTTCTAATGCGTTCCGCTATACTAAAGCAACCGGTGCAATCTATTTGGAGGTTTTTGAAGACATGTCAAATTTTAAACCTTTGTTTAAAAACGAATTTAAAATAATTTACAATTCTGAGACGGATAAATTTGTCTGGATTCATATAGTTGACAATGGAGTAGGCATAACCTCGGATTCTTTACCTCAAATTTTTGAACGCTATTATAGGATTTCTAACGCCAAAGATCGCCACCTGGGGTCGGGTGTTGGATTGGCCTTAGTCAAAAGCCTGGTTGGATTGCATAAAGGTAATATATTTGTATACAGCGAGCGGGACAAGGGAACCGAGTTTTTTGTAGCGTTGCCCAAGGGAAGTTCGGCCTTTTCCAGCCATGAAATGATCAACAAAGATTATTTCACCCAGGACAACAATTTGAAACTGCCCACTACATTAGACAAAGTTAAAGTAAGGGAATTTACTCATCGGCATGATACTAATCAGGAAATACCTACTGTTTTATTAGTAGAAGATAATGATGAAGTACGGGATTTTTTGAAGGACGGTCTAAAGCAGGAATTTAGGATCATTGAAGCGATAAATGGGCTTGAGGGCTTGGAAAAAACCAGAGATCAATACCCGGATCTGATCATTAGCGATATTATGATGCCTGTTATGGATGGTGTGGCTTTTTGTGAGGAGGTAAAGCATGACCTTACTATTTGTCACATACCATTTATATTGTTAACAGCCAAGTCATCTGTTGAAAGTAGGATTAAGGGTACCGAGTCAGGTGCTGATGCTTATTTTTCCAAACCCTTTAATTTGAAATTGCTTAAAGCCAGTGTTTGGAATATTGTTGAGAACCGCCGTAAGATTAAAGAACGTTATACCAATGATACATTTATCGAAGTCAGAGAATTGGTGACTAATAAAAAAGATAAAGACTTTATTGATCGGTTGATAGAAATCATAGAAGCCAATATGGAGAATCCGAAGTTCGATATTGATCATTTGTGTATGGAAGTTGGCAATAGCAGGACCAAACTCTACAATAAGGTCAAAGGTATAACCGGCCAGTCAGTAGGAGAGTTTATTCGTAGACTTCGTATGAAAAAATCAGCACGGTATTTATTGACCGAAGACATTTCTGTGGCGGAGGCTATGGCCCGGGTTGGGATTCAAAGCCAATCTTATTTCACCAAAACCTTTAAGAAAGAATTTGGAACAACCCCGGCTCAGTACGTAAGCAAAAAGCTGTCGGAATCAAATAAGATTGATGCTGCGATGGATGAATTATAACCGGATGAAATCCCGTATCAAAACCCCTGTAATAGTTTTGCCCGGTTTTTAAGGTCGTCATATATACTGCTACGCTGTAATTTTGGAAAGGACCTGGCCTGTTATCATCAAACGAAAAATCAACAGTAAGCCCGGTCAATACCATATCTCCTTATTTTTTCGATATAATATCCCGATTCTCCGATTTCTCAACACAGTTTCCCTGGCTTATTTTCTCCTCGGGCACAGGGAGTGCGTTTCTCGGGATAACTTTTTCTTAAAGATCAATTAAGTTTTTCTCCGTACCCCGACCAATATAGCAAAACGAAAAACCGATTGAGCATTTCAAGCGCAAGGAAAAACATTAAATTGTGAAATCTATCAAAATTCAACGATAAAAACGACTTCGATTATTTTTTTGGCAATCAAACACATTGTAAAGTGAAAAATTTCCAATATGATGAAACCTATACCTAATTTAAGCGTCTTTAGAAGACCATTTCATGCTTCGATAATAATCCCTTTTATATTGTTATCGATTTTTCAAGTAAGTGCCCAAATTGACCTGACAGTATCCGGTACAGTTTTAGATGAAGAAGGAAAACCTCTACAAGGTGTAACGGTTATAAAGCAAGGGACGGTAAGCGGAACGGTAACCGATGTTAATGGTAAGTATTCCATCAATGCTGCATCAAATGATGTTTTAGTGTTTTCATTCATAGGTTTCATAACCCAGGAAGTCCCCGTTAATAATCGGACCAGGTTGGATGTTTCTCTGGAGATGGACCTACAGACATTGGGTGAGGTAGTTATATCGGGTTATGGAATTACCACCCTGAGAGAGGAAGTTACTTATGCTGTTTCCCGAATAGACGAGGAGTCTTTAAAGAAGACAGCGCCGGTTTCTTTTACCGAGCTGTTGCAAGGCCGGGCGGCAGGGGTTAGTGCGATTTCCACCGATGGCGCTCCGGGAGCCGGCATGTCTATCAATATTCGGGGGGCCTCATCTTTATCCGGGGGTAACACCCCGCTCATTGTGATCGATAATATTCCTTATGAGCCGACTGATGACGATGCAGTCAATCCCCTTGCTTTTATCAACCCTAATGATGTAGAATCTATCAATATATTAAAAGATGCTTCTGCAACGGCACTTTATGGAGTCGGCGCTTCAAATGGGGTGATTGTAATCACCACCAAAAGGGGAAAGTTAGGAAAGCCCTCTATCAATGCCAGGGTTCAGTACGGAATTGGGGAGTTTGCCAGAACGTTACCTACGTCTTCTCCTCAACAATATGCTTTGCATCGTGCTTTGCGACACCGAGGAGATAACGATGGTGATTATATTGTATCTCCCGGAGCTCCTGGTATGTGGGAGTTAGTAGCCAATCCCGAGGATGCCGCTCAATATCTTGAAGGCCAATCACCTTTTGATATACTGGAAAACGAATATGGACTGACCAATTTCGAAGGCACGGATTGGTTGGATGTGATCACACAAAATACAACCAAACAGATTTATAATCTGGATTTTTCAGGCGCAACGGAAAACACTAATTATTATGCTTCCTATGGCTATACTTTTGAAGATGGGGCCATCATTAATTCATCATTTGATCGTATTTCAGGTCTTTTGAATCTCGAGCAAAAACTGGGTAACGTCGTCACGGCCGGTCTTAAGCTAAATTATGCCCGATCTGAGTACGACGGTTTGCTTGGTGACAGAAGGGCCCAAAACGCGATCGCCCAGATCAATTCCTTAAATCCCTTTATTAACAGGGACAATGTTCGGGGAGACCGCGAAGGTTTGATTAATAATGGAGGTTCGGGAGCTGGTCCCGAAAGCCCTGAATTCCGGGTGAACAATACGCATAGTTTCCGGGCTAACGACTATTTCGCAGGGAATGCCAATTTAGCCATTAAACCTTTGGATTGGTTGGAACTGAGTGTAACAGGAGGTCTGATAGTTGAAAATTTTGAAAGAGAACAATTTTTTCCCAGTGCACTTCGGTTTGGCGCTGGGACGAACGGACTGGCCAGGATACAAGAACGCAGAGAGAGTCGTTGGGTGGTTCAGCCTCGAATTTCAATGAATAATTCATTTTCCGGTGGCCATAAGGTCGGCGCCACACTGGTTTTTGAAGCTAAAAAACAAACCAGGGACCAGCTAATTACTACCTATCAACAGTTTGATACGGAAGTATTAGATGAGTTTACGCTGGCTGCGGCCCAATCAGTGGTACCTGACCCTAGCTTTGAGGATATTCGGGCCGCTTCATTTTTAACTGCTGTAAATTATTCTTTCAAGGGACGTTATGTTTTAAACGCTTCTATTCGTGTAGATGGATCTTCACGATTTATCAATGACAAAACCGGGATATTTCCGGCGGTTTCTTTGGCCTGGAATCTGGGGGACGAAAGATTTATGGATTTTACCGGCAATTTTCTTTCTACACTTAAATTGAGAGCAGGGGTAGGGGTAACGGGCAATGACCAGATCAACCCACTATCCGGGCTTTCTGTAGCGGGAATCAGTACCGTCAAATACCCTTTTAATGACTCGCCAAGCACTGCCATCGATCCTCAGCCATCGCAAGGCGTCAACAATCCCCGGAGCATTTTTGGGAACCCGGACGCTACCTGGGAAACAACCACGGGCATAAATTTGGGTATCGATTTAGGATTCCTGCAGGAAAAGTTTTTTTTAAGTGCCAACTATTATAATAATAAGACGACCGATTTATTATTGAGCATCCAACTACCCGACTACAGCGGTTTTAATTCATCTGTACAAAATCTGGGTGAAATGCGTAATCAGGGTGTTGAGTTGGAAGCCATTACTGTAAATATTGACAAAGCTGATTTCACATGGCGGACTAACTTTAATATAGCATTCAATAAAAATGAGATATTGGATTTGGGAGGTAATCCTGAATTAGGTTTTAAAATCATCGGAACGAGAGGAATTTCTGCGAATGATGTGATTTTAAGGATTGGCGAACCCATTGGCACCTATTATGGAACCATCCAGGGTGGGGTGATAAATAATCTTACTGAAAAGGCAAACGATCCCCGTAAAAATGTAGGAGCTAATGATCAGCAACCTGGAAATGTGAACTTCATGGATGTGAGTGGCAACGGGGTTTTTGATCGTAATGAATACCTTCCCATTGCTCAAGCCCTCCCATTGCACACAGGTGGAATAGGAAATAATTTCACTTACAAGGGCTTTGATTTGTATGCTTTCTTACGTTGGTCTTTTGGAAATGATGTTATTAATGATAATATAAACCGAGCGCGTTATTTGCGCGGGGATCAGAATCCGGATTCTGATATTTTGGATGATATCTGGACGCGTCAAAATACCAATCGCAATTATCATTCGGTAACAGGAATCCTTACGCAGCGTACCAATGCCTTATTCAACCGCAGTGAAATGGTAGAGGATGGTTCCTACTTACGTTTGGAAACCGTGACACTTGGTTATAATCTACCTGGTCGTATGCTTGGCAATCTTGGCTTGAGCCGTGCCAGAGTATATTTTACCGGTCAGAATCTTGCGATTTTGACACGCTATTCCTGGTATGATCCTGAAGTGAATGCAGCCATAGGTCCGAATAAAGCCCTGTTCCCGGGTTTGGATAGAGGTTCTTATCCTCGTGCCAGAACCTTTTTGTTTGGTTTAGATCTGTCATTCTGAAAGGTCAAATTTAAATTAAAGACACAAACATGAAAAAATCAATTATATGCTTTTTAGCGCTTTCGATGCTTGTTCTATTGCAGGCTTGTGAGGATTTTTTGGAAGCTGAGGTTAAATCGGAAATTCCTTTGGATGATTTTGGGAATACGCTTGAAGAAGTAAGTTTTTTCCTTACACAGGCTTATATCCATTTACGTGATGATGATATCCATGGTAACAATTATTGGCGTTTGCTGCCCGACGACTTTTCGATCGCCCCGGATGCTACAACTTTTTCTCAATTCGATATTGCCAAGATGAGCTTTGATTCCCGCGATGGATCTGTACTTACTTTTTGGTCCGATAATTACCTGGGGGTTTCCAGGACAAACCTTGTCATAGGAAAAGCGGTTGAAAACATGGAAAGTTTGGAACAAAATGATCCGGATTATGATGCCTGGGCAGAGCTTTCGGGAGAAGCCCGCTTTATCCGTGCGTTTCATTACTTTAACCTGGTCCGTTTTTTCCGGAATGCACCGTTGATCGAGGATTTCTTTAACTCCCTGGATGCTATCGATGCAGTGTCTAATTTGCCGGGGAATCAAATGAAAGATCAGGAAAACCTGTTGTATGATTTTATCATCAACGATTTGGAATTGGCTGCTCAACAGGCTTCGGATGCTCCTGTAAGAGGCCGTGTAAGTAGTTGGGCCGCTAAAACTTTACTGGCAAAAGTGCTTCTGACCCGCGCAACGATTGAAAAACATAGAGACGGCGATGGTGACGGAAGCACCTATTACCAGGCCGCGCTTACCCAATTGAATGATATTATTGACAATGGCGGTTTCAGTTTGACACCTTATTATCCCGATCTTTTTTATAGAGATAATCAAGGTAATGCAACCAATGAAATAATTTTTGCCTTGGAATATCACGCTGAAGATAATTCCGAAAGCGGACTTTTTGTTAATAGCGGTTTAAACGGAAGTGGCCCGGAAGAGTTTGGGACCACAGCAGGTGCTAATGGTGGTAAACAACTTACCGATTGGGGTATATCGGTTTTTGATTTGGAATCTCCGGGGGATATAGTCCGTCGTTTTTGGTCTTTTGAAAATGCCGGTTTTGAAAGTTTGGACTTAGATGATGATGGTACCATCGAAGATTTTACACCTTTTTGTCCGGATGGTAGTGATTGCGAGGTAGCGGGTGTAAGTCAGGAACCTTATCCCTGGGCACGTCCTTATTGGTTTGAATTGATTCATGATAATAATGCTTTCCGCAATAGTCCCTCAGGTATTGATGTGGTCACGGACCCGGTTTCCGGCGAGCCCGTCTTTTCAATTATCTGGGCCCGTAACGGCGACAAACTACCAGGTATTCGTCTGATGAAATACCGCCGTACCCCGCTTCGCCAAAGTGGTTATACAGACGCAACGTATGATGCGGATTTGCCTATTTTACGTTATGCCGAAGTACTGTTAATGTATGCTGAGGCAGGGAATGAATTGGGGGGACCCAATACAGTCCCTTCAGGTGGAAGTATGGCCCCCGTTGTTGCGGTAAATATGGTAAGGGCCCGTGCCCGAAACTTTATGCTTTATCCTGCTTTGACTGTGGACGACCCTATTGTTCCAACCAGTACTTCCTACACAGCCACCTATCGGGATGTTTATTCCAGGGTACCCGAGGTGGCAGTGGCTGATCCGCATGTGCCTGCAACAGATGATGCGCTTGCCGATCAAATCTTTAACGATAATTTCTATGCAATATCTGCGTTTAAAGCCCTTCGGGAAATGCCGACATCGACAGAACTTGTCAATTTTGCGGATTTTCCTGAAACAGCCGATTGGGTCCCTGACTTTGCCACTTCTGACCAGGCTCAGTTCAGAGAGGATTTGTTAGATGAACGATACAGGGAATTGGCAGGTGAACAAGGCGTTCGCTTTTTCGACTTATTCCGTTATGGGCGTTATGTCGATAATATACTTGCTGCGCAAACAAATATCAATCCTTTCACAGGAAGATCCATAAGTGATACGCACTATGGCACAGAACTGATGCCGAACCCTGATCAACGTTTTAATTATTTTCCTGTTCCTCAACGGGAAATCGATCAGAATTCTAACTTAAATCAAAATCCGGGATGGTAATGTCGAATTCAAAATAAAAGATATTATGAAACGAATATATATAAAATTAATACCGGTAATAATGATAGCTTTTTCAAGCTGTGATGATTCCGCAGAGATAGACGAAGTTCTTTTCATGGCAGATCCCACCACCATCACATCTGGTGAAACAGTAACTTTTACCATTGGGAACGGCGCTGACGCTTTGGCGCTCTTCTATGGCGATGATGGGAATGATTTTGAAAGAAGTCGTATGAATTTAGTGGAAATCCCCGGATATTCTGAAGAAGAGCTTCGTAATAATGTATTTGCTGAAAGAATAGATGCCTTAAAAGAATACCGTAATTATATTCCGGATAACGGCATGCCAGCCGGCGCTGGTTTTACCGGTGGAGGCATACAACTCTATGAAGGGACAATAGTTTCATGGGACTATTCAAACGTGACCAATAGCCAATACATAGCGCTCAATTTAACAGACAGATCCACGCAAACCTTCTCCTTTTCTCCGGATGCGGCGGTAATTCCTACCATGCTGGATATTAATCTGGGTCAAAACAATGCCATGGACACTGGTCCCGATGATGATTTGTTTATCTTCATGGCTACACCCGATGGTTTTACTGCAAGCTCAGATCAGGGGTTTGATGTGAAGTTTGGCGTCCAGTTAGTCATTGGGGGTATAGAAACAGGGATTGCCTACGCTACGCAGAGTAACATGAGAGAAATCGTGGTTCAAAGAACATTTGATCTGAACGGTATCATTAATACCTTTCAATCGGATCATCCCGGAGTAGATATGAGGCAGGGTATTGATGAGGTACGACTTATTTTCAATGCAGATGATCCCGGTAACGTGAATGATGATGGAGATTTACTGACCTATACAGGACGTGTTTACATGCAGGAAATCCTGGTGGGAAATGTGGAAAATATGTATCGCAGATTTGATGAAGGGGTGACCTTGCCTTTTGTACATCAGGGAACCACGATTGAAATGACGCATACTTACAATACTCCGGGTACTTATACCGCTATGTTGGTAGCAACCTATATTGGCAGGAAAAAGTATAGTGGTGATGGCTATCGCACCAATCGGGCCAATGAGATTTTGTTTTCCGAATATGACATTGAAAGGGTTTTCAAAGAGGTTGTTATTACGGTTAATTAAAAATCCGGGAAAATTATTTTATCAACAAAAAATTAAATTACCGATTATCATAATCTTACATAAAGAAGCAAAAAACCAAAGATTCAAAAAATTATCCGGATCGTTTAGATCTCAAATAAATGGTTTTTAGAGATACTCTCTATTTATTTAATAAAAATGAATCATCGCATTGTTTTCTTTGCTTTCCACCACCATGTAGCCAACTAAATATGAGGTTAATTTATTGGTCGATCGGATTAATGTTTTCAAGTTGTTGTATCGCTCAAAATTCGAAATTGGTGACGGTTAATGACATTGAATCATTGAGGAGAAGTTATAACGGAGAAATTAAGTGGGAACAACAATCTAAAACTGTTACCTTCCTAACTTCCGGCAAAATTTATTTCTGGAATAGAAATAATTTCAAAAATATTTATTGGGGCGTTCCGGAAGATGTCCGGAGGATAGTCATTGAAAAGAATGTCACCGTAAACGGACATTTTCATGTCCGAAATAATTTGACTATTGAAGGGAGGCATCTTGAAACCTCTAAAGTATTTGGCACCTCTGTGCAGCATCTTTTGCGCAACAATAATTTAGATAAAGACGGAGGAACACCTCCATATTCTGCGTTTTACGCTAGTGGAGACCTGGAGATGAACATTGTCAACTTAACGTCAATTAATCCGGTTGGCTTTCATTTTACAGGTAAAAATGGGGCTAAAATTCATTTATCTGAAGTCAATGCGCTGGACAACCGTGGAGGCTCACATAATCATAGTGATGGTATTTCTGCGGCTGCCGGATCTACGGTGAAAAACTGTTATTTTGCTACAGGAGACGATGTCATTAAAGTTTACGCCGATATCTTGGTGGAACACTGAAATTCATATGATCCAGAATAGTGTCCCCATCCAATTCGGATGGGGTAATTATGGAAGTAATGCCAAAGGGACCTTCAAAAATTTAACGATTACTGGATCGAAAGGCCGAAAATCTACCGGTAATGCTATTATTGATGCCCGTAAAGGGTTTTACAATAAGGAAGTTTTGATAGATGGATTTGTCGTCAACAACAGCAACGCCACGCTGTTCGATTTTTGGAATGAAGGCGTCAACGGTAAAAGAGGGGGTGGCATGGTAAAAGTTAATATTAAAAATGCATCCATAACCATTGGACAATTTAGGAAGTACTGGAATATGGATACATACATAATTATTTGTGATAAAATTTTCACGGCAGAGAATACAGAAACACACATTAGTTGCAGGGAGGACTTAAAAAGCAAATGAAACAATCACCTTTGTTATTTGAAAAATTAATTGGCTTTCTTCGGTAATACTTGATGCGAGTATGCCCATTCATGCCACTTTTCATCCAGCTTTGTTACAATCCCGGGATATTTGTCGGCAAGATCGTTGGATTCAATTCTATCTTCTTCCAAATTGAATAATTTCCAATCGACATCATTCAGCTTTTTGATTGCCTTCCATTTTTTGTTTCGAATGGCGCAGTTATACTGGTGTTCCCAATACATGTATTCATGTTCATCGCCAATACCACTTTTGAAGATAGGAAGCAAGCTTTTGCCTTCCAATGGATAGATATGCTGACCTTTGTGATACTTTTCAGGGTAGGTTGCGCCGCTTACCTCAAGAATTGTTGGCATGATGTCAATCAGGTATCCGGTGTTATGTGTAATTTTACCTGCCTGCGACTTTATTTGATTGGGCCAATGAGCAATTAAAGGGGTAGAGATACCCCCTTCATAGGTCTTAACTTTGTACTCAAAAAAAGGAGTATTGGAAACATTGGCCCATCCGATTCCGTAGGAAACGGCGCCTGAAAAACCGGGATCGTTAATTCTGGCGAATGGCTTGCTGCCAAACTCATCATAGGCTTCTGCACAACCACCATTGTCGGAAAGGAACAGGATCAAAGTATTTTCCAATTCGCCCTGATCTTCGAGGGTTTTCATCAATTTTCCTATGTTATAATCTACGGCAAAAATCTGGGCAGCGTATACGGCCATTCGATAATCGGATGAATCTTTCTGTGCGTCAATTACCTCATTCCAGGGTCTTACCCGCTCATCTCTTTTGGAAATACCCCATTCGGCGTTTAACAATCCCATTTTTACTTGTTTTCGAAACCGTTGGGCCCTCAACGAATCCCAGCCTAAGCTATATTTTCCTACAAACTTTTCGATATCTTGCTGTTTGGCATGCAGTGGCCAGTGGGGTGCATTGTAGGCCAGGTAAAGAAAAAATGGATTGTTATCCTCTTGCTCGTTAACGAACTTAATGGCATAGTCTGTAAAAGCATCAGTGGTATAATAGTCTTCTTCAGGAGGTGGAAGGGCTTTATTCATTAAAGTCAGGCCACGCTTGCCCTGGGGTTTAAAGTAGCTGGAGGCACCCGCTATGATGCCATAATACTTTTCAAAACCACGTTGAAGGGGCCACCGGTCTTTGGTATGATAACCTAAATGCCATTTGCCTGTCATGTAGGTATGATAACCGGCATCTTTTAAAACTTCAGCCAGGGTAACGCAATTCCTGTTAAGATATCCTATATAGCCGTCCGTTCCCCATTCAGCCCAATGTTCACCTCTTGGCGAATTGGTCATGCCTCCGATACCTGTCTGGTGCGGGAATAGCCCCGTTAGCAGGCTTGCCCTGGTTGGACAGCAACGGGCCGTATTATAGAACTGACTGAACCTGATACCGTTAAAAGCCAATTTATCGATATTTGGCGTAGGGATTTCGCTTCCGTAACTCCCAATATCGGAATATCCCATATCATCTACCATGATCAGCACTATATTGGGCCTGTTATCTCCCTGTTCCTGATCTTTAATGGCAATGGAGCAAGATGAAATTATTGCTGACAGAGGAACCAGAAACGTGATTATTTTATTCATCAACTTAAAATTGATCTTTAGCATGGTTTGTAATTTAAAATTTTATTTAGTGCTCTCGTATGTAAGATTGCGGATGCCATAAGTAAGGTTCAAAGCGTTATTTATGTCCTAATAACTGCTGCTTCACTTTAATAGAGGTACCTGTGTCTTGCAACTCATACAATTGCACGCGCGTATGAGGATATTTAAAATACCGGTGCAAACAGAGTATCAATCTATCATCGAAGTCCCTGAAGATCATACCATGACCGCGGTCATCCTGTAATAATGGTTCTTCCACGTGTTTCCAGGGGCCAGTGATCTTTCCGCTCTGTGATACAGCCATGGCAGTAGCATATTGGCGTTTTGCTGACCAACTCGACCAGATCATAATTAACGTTTCTTCCTTGGTTTTATAAAAATAAGGCCCGTCGGTAACGGCTCCCGGATACCGGGTTCCCCTATAATTTATGTTTCGTTTTGTCCAGGGCACATCTGCAGCGTTAAGCAGTGTTACAGGTTCTCCCACGGTTTCTGACAAATCATCAGATAGTCTTATCGCTTTGATGAGGCCATTTCCAAGCTGTACCCACTCATGGCAATAGATCATCCAGGGCTGGCCATCTTCATACCAAAAAGTAGCATCGAGTGTCATTTCGCCTTCAGGAGTGGTGGGTTGATTTTTAAATGGGTTGAACGGGCCCATCGGTGAATCCGAAACCAGTATTTGGGAAGCCCGTTTTGTAATTTTTGGCCTTCCCTGGCGAGTATCCATGATTTCATCCCATGCATTGAAAGTAGTGAACATGTAATAGTTGCCCTGATGTTCGTGGACCTCAGGCGCCCAGGGGCCGGAGTCGTCATCCCCCCAAAAATCATCGGGTATTATGAAAGCCGGTTTAGGTCGTGACCATTTTATCAGGTCTTTACTGGCATAGAACATAATGCCACATTTTCCTTTTGGCGCATCTACTATTCCTTCGAATTTATTGGGCGCAAAGTTTGAATAGATATAATAGGTTCCGGTACTCCGGTCTGCCAAAATGCAAGGATCATGAACGATCAGATCCTTGATGTGTATAGCGTCTTCACCCTCCGGATACAACATATAATTCTTCACCATAGGTACTTCAATCTTTGGCAGGTGATCTGATAGCTTTTGTATTACATTTTTATATTGAGGATCATCAATAAGGTTTTTCCACTCAAATTCATCTTTTTTCTTGTCGTATAATTCCTCCGAACCGCTATCGTATCTTATGTATCGCCACTGCTTGGTTCTCACTGTATGATTTCCAGGCCAATAAGTGGAAAGCGCTATATCGTGCCAATCTGAACCAGGGTCCGCTAAAAGGTGAGCTATACTTTTTCCCGATACATGTCCTGGAATGGGCAGACCTGCCAAATCGCAAAGTGTGGGATAGGCTGTCATAAAGTCGACAACGTGGTCGGTGACAACGCCTTTTTCGGTTATGCCGGGCGCTACCCAGATATAAGGCGCTCTTGTGGCCTCTTCCCATAACAATCTTTTGGCAGCCATGAATTTTTCTCCAAGATGATAACCATGGTCGCCCCATAACATGATAATGGTATTCTTCTTATACTTACTTTCGTTCAACGCTTTTAGTATCCTCCCTACCTGGGCATCGCAGTAGGAAACAGCTGCCATATAGGCCCGAACCATCTTTTTCAGGTCCTCGTCCGACTCATTTTTAGTAGAAACCTTAGGCCCGCCCGCGATTTTAAAAACAGCATTCATATCTATGTCGTCCAAATCACCCTTTTGAACAGGTGGTAATTGAATTTCCTCAAGGGGATACATGTCATAGTATTTTTTAGGGATATTCCATTTCAAGTGGGGTTTATACAGACCCGCCATGAGGAAAAAAGGTTGATCATATTCGGCTTTTAACTGTTCGGTTATCCACCTTACCGTTTTTTCATCTTCCGCACTATCATCATCACCATCCAAAATACCCCAGGTCTGAGCGGCTGTTTTACCCTGGTCGATTAACCGGGCTTTACTCAACGGGCCTCGTTTGGCATACCGGCTTTTCTTTTGTAACGCTTTCACAACGCTACCATGTATTTTTCCCGCACCGGCAACATAATAGCCATTATTGTCAAAATGAGAAGTTAGCAGATCGGAAGGAGAAATCCCACGCTGCCACAACGTGCCATTGGCGTATACGCCACTGCTGAAAGGTCTTTTGCCGGAAAAGAAAGATGCCCTGCTGGGGTTGCATTGGGGGGAGGCACAGTAAGCATTGGTAAATGAAATTCCCTGCCGGGCTAAAGCATCGATGTGGGGTGTTTTTATTTGGTTATTTCTTCCGAAGTGCCCCACCCAATGGTTTAAATCATCACAGATGATCATCAGAATATTGGGTTTATCGTCGGTAGAGGGGTTTTCATTGGGCTTGGTGTTGCCATTAAATAATGCCGCTGAAGGGATGAGGAAAATGTAGAATAACCTTTTCATGGAAAACATTTTATTACGCAGGCCGGTAGTACTTCACAACCATCACATTTTAATTGGTATTGGCACTGACTAAAATAGGGATTTAGCCGAACAGAGGCTGCCTCTAATATCCCAAATCATTGCCTTAATGTACATTTTGTAAACCTGATGTTTTTCATCTGCTTGATTTATTTCACAATTTAAACAAAACTTGTAAAAATAAGGGTAGGTGTTCCACACGCCGTGCATGGCACGGTTTTTCAGAATAAGAAAGGCGCCTGGTGGACTACCATGTTCAGTAATGATAGGACTGCTCCCTGGCGCATACACTTTGGGTTGATCCCTTTGCAGGTTGGAGATAAAAGCCATGCCAAAGCAGCACTAAGGCAGGTCTCAAAATCAACGATCGAATAACTAAAATTTAGCTTACCTTTTCACTTCTAATCTACCTTTTAAGTTGGGAGCCCAGGTTTGAGGTATATGGGCCCGCAATTTTTCTTTAATACTATTCAGAGTGTTGTTGGCAGCTATATTGTTCAATTCGTAAGGGTCGCTCTCATGGTCATATAGTTCTTCGGAGCCATCTGGGTAACGAATATAACGATAGCGTTCGTCACGAACCGAAGAGTATTCTATACCATATGAAGTAAATACCGGTCTGTCCCACGGCGCATCAGGATCTTTTAATAGTGGCGCCAGACTTTTGCCATCGAGTTTTTGTCTGGGTTTTTCGAGTTGACAGTACTCGATTAATGTCGGGTATATATCCAATAAACTCACCGTACGTTGGCAGGTGGCTTGCTGCTTTGACGGCGTTCGAATGAGTAAAGGGACATAATCGGATTGTTCCCAAAGTGTCCCTTTGCCCCAGCGTTCTTTTTCTCCACAATTGAAACCGTTGTCAGAAAACAGTATCACAATGGTATTATCAGCATACCGGGAGTTATCCAATGCTTCGATAACACGGCCGTAATTCCAATCGGCAAAAGTAGTATTGGCTTTATAAGCCCATAGAAATTTTTTCCATAACGTCTCACTTTTTTTCCCTTTTTTGTAGTACCTCTTAAGAGAGTCGACCAGTTGCCTGCCTTGAAAAGGCACATCTTTTAGATCGTCATTTCTATAACCCGGGGGTATTTGAGTTTCCTCTTCTTGATACATATCAAAAAATCGTTTGGGAGCTGTGTATGGACTGTGGGGTCGCCATAAACCATAATACAAAAAGAAAGGTTTTTCATGTTGCTGTTGTAAAAATGCCATGGCAGCATTCGCATTTTTAACGTCCGGGAAATCCTCATCTGCGCCCTCCCATGCCTTAACAGAAAAAAAACGATTCCCACCAAACCAATATTCCTTTTCCGGAAAGGGCCCAAAACCGCCTTTGTAAACCGGCCGGTTATCCCACATATTGTGCTCGCGAACCGAATCCATCGGAGCATGAAAGATCTTACCCCGCCCCCAGGTAGTGTAACCGTTTCTTTTGAATAGCTCAGGCAATGCCTCAAGTTCTTTAAATTGCTTTGTTTTGTTCCAGGCATCGCTTCCATTGAGATAAGCGCCTGTATTATGCGGATAAAGGCCGCTAAAAAAAGAGGCTCTTGACGGATTACAAACAGGGCTGTTACAATAAGCATTTACAAAATTGGCAGCTTGTTTTTTCAATGCTTCCATATACGGCATTTTTACCGGGTATTGGCCAAGACTTCCATACCCATTCATATCATCTACCACAATAAGTACGACATTTGGGTTCTTTTTTGTGTCATCCGATTCACTACCTGTCCATTTTGTCTTTTTTTCAACACTTTTAAAAAGAAAAGCAAAAAGCCACAAGACCACAACAATGAAAGGGATGATTTGTAATTTAGCTTTCATAGCAGCTTTAGTTTGTTGACTAAATATCGAAACTATTTACACTATTTCTTTGACTTTCCATTCAAAATCTTAGCCTGATTGTCCTTTTTGAGGGGGGCGCCTGCTTCTATTAATAAGTAAACTGTTATATTTTAATTAAATTTTGTGATAGAAAATATGTATAAATACAAACTCACCATTCTTCTGATAATGATTGTTCAGGTGACCGCGGTCTATGGTCAAAAATGGAAAATTGCCCAGTCACCTTTGTTGACTCCCTGGGCCGGGCAAGTTAGTCCGCAAAACGCCTTGCCTGAATACCCTCGCCCTTTGATGGTACGTAACAAATGGAAGAATCTAAATGGAATCTGGCAATTCCAGGAAGCTAATGCCTCCGACAAAGTCCCCTTTGGTAAAAAGTTAAAGGAGCAAATTTTGGTTCCCTACCCATGGGAGTCGGCCTTATCGGGAATTAGGAGACAATTGGGTTCCCAGCGCGCCTGGTATAGAAGATTGTTTACTGTGCCATCTGACTGGGAAGGTCAAAAGGTGTTGCTCCATTTTGGCGCGGTAGATTGGGAGACGGTTGTTTACATCAACGGGCGTTGTACCGGTGTCCACCGCGGAGGGTATGATCCATTTTCTTTTGACATCACCCCTTTTTTAAATGTAAGGGAAAATCAGGAAATCATTGTGGGGGTATATGATCCCGGAAACGATAAAGCCATTGCTACCGGAAAGCAATCGAATGACCGATTTGCTAACCCCAGAAGATTCACGTATTCCCCCTCATCCGGCATTTGGCAAACCGTATGGCTTGAGCCGGTGCCTGCCGTATGCATAAAAGCTATTAAGATAATCCCCGATATCGATAGTGAAAGTATTTCGGTCACTGTAGATGGTTCATCATTGGCAGGTAAACATATGGCTGAGGTAACCGTGGACGATGGAAACAAACAGGTGGGTAAGGGTAGCGGTAAGCTACATGAACCGTTTCGGGTTAACATTCCAAGCCCCAAACTTTGGGGTCCGGATTCCCCTTTCCTGTACGATGTGACCATTGCACTTAAGGACAGCCTTCATAAAGTAGATGAGATAAAAAGTTATGTAGGCATGAGAAAAGTTTCCATGCATAAAAACCTGAATATTCAACGCATTATGCTTAACGATACATTTCTCTTTCAAATGGGACCGCTCGATCAAGGCTATTGGCCCGATGGTTTGTATACGGCGCCTACCGATGAGGCATTAAAGTGGGAGATACAGACGATGAAGGAATTTGGGTATAATATGGTTAGAAAACATATTAAAATTGAGCCTCAACGATGGTACTATTGGTGCGATAAACTGGGATTGTTGGTTTGGCAGGATATGCCGGGCACTTTTAAGAAAAGAACCGAGGCGGAGAAAACTCAGTTTGAAGTGGAATTGCAAAGAATGGTGAAATCCCATTGGAACCATCCTTCCATTGTTAATTGGATCGTTTTTAATGAGCATTGGGGAATTTATGATCCGGAGCGGCTCACTAATATGGTTATGGCACTGGATCCCTCACGTCTGGTTACCGGAAATAGTGGCATTGACGCAGGCAAGCCTGATGTCGATTATGAAGTAGGCCATATAAAGGACAACCATCACTATCGTCCTCCCACCTCGCCGTACGGTAACCAAAGGAGGGCTATTGTCAACGGTGAATATGGCGCTATCGGGTATAACGTTGAGGGACACATTTGGGACCAGGATGGCCCATGGGTGCATTACAATTATAAGGGGAAGGAAGCGGCCACCACCGAATACAAAAAGTTTATTGAAATGATATTGAAATTCCAAAAAGAAGGTTTGAGCGGGGCTGTTTATACACAATGGACAGACGTAGAAAATGAAATGAACGGTATTTATACCTATGATCGAAAGGTGATAAAACTGGACAAAGAAAGCGTGAAAGCGGCTAATGAGTCGACTTATTCGGAAGATAAAATGAAGGAGTGGTAGTGTATACCGAAAGAGATGAATAGTATATTAAGCCGGGATTGGTTTAATGTGCTGTGAGGATGGAATCCAATGCTATTCTATACTTTTTTAATATGTTTTGATGCCTGTCGACAATGGCTAAATTATGATGTTCCAAAGAATCAGACTCGTGATCATATAGCTCTTCCACTCCATTTTTTCTTCGGATATAATGCCACCTATTGCTTCTGAGACTATACCCATCTTGATATGTCAGCGAGGAGTAGGGCCATGAAATAGCGGGATTTTTCAATAATGGTACTATATTTCTTCCTTCATTATTTTTGTTCAAGGGTACTTGCGCCAAGGCTGATATCGTTGGATACAGATCAATTAAGTTTACCGGTTTTTCACATTTGGCGCCTTCCGAAGTTACACCGGGAGCTTTTATGATCAGAGAAGTTCGTGTGGCCTCCTCCCAAAGGGTAAATTTTTTGTAGCGTAATTTTTCGCCTAGATGCCAGCCATGATCGCCCCATAAAACAACGATGGTGTTGTCTGCATGTTTACTTTTAGCTAAGGCATCCAAAATTACTCCAACACATTCATCTGCATAGTTTACCGAAGCCAAATAGGCTTGAACGACCTCTTTTTCCTTTTTGTATTTCTTAACAATCTGGTACTCTTCGGAGGGTTTTGTTCCTTTAATGTCAGAAAGATCATCTTCCTTGACGGTGGGCATCACTAATTTATCCAAGGGGAATTTGTCAAAATACTCCTGTGGCACAAACCAGCTCAGGTGTGGCCTGAAAATTCCCAGGGCCATAAAAAAAGGCTTTTCGTAGTCATTCTGCAACTGTTCTGCCGCCCACAGGGCATTCCTGTAATCCGGTGTGTTTTCTTTGGGTACAGTGGTGCCCCCCCAGTTTAAGTTTCCATCGTATACGTCGCTCGGAATACCACTATATTCCAAGCCTTCTTTTTTTGCAGGCGGTTTTCCATAATTACCCTCTACAGGCGACCAACTATCCCATTGGTCTTTGTCTACCGAGGGAGTATGAAATATTTTTCCCCGGGACATCGTATAGTAGCCATGTTTGGATAGCCATTGATTTAACATAAGCGCGTCTTTAAGTACCGGGGATGCGCGCATTTTATCTTGGTTGCCGAAAATGCCGGTGGTTGAAGGCCTGTACCCTGACATGAGGGCAGTTCTGGAGGGATTACATACTGCCGCGGCACAATAAGCTTTAGTGAATATCATTCCTTGCCTTGCCAGCGCATCCATGTTAGGGGTTTGGGTTTGCGGATGGCCCCCTAAAAACCCTGTCCAATCATTTAGATCATCTACCGCAATGAATAGTATATTTGGTTTTGATGTTGGTTTTTTTTGCGTTTGACCATCGCAGAAAACCCTTGAATTCAACAAGCAGATAACCAGTAACCACTTTATATTTTTTAAGTATTTCATCGTCAGTTTTTTTGATGATCTTTTTTAAGCCTTTTTATTAAGAAGTTCATTGGCTAGGTTGTTCAATTCAGTTCTGAAAATCCCCTATCATCTACCAACATAATAATGATGTTAGGACGCTCGTAGATATTCTTTGTTATATTTTCCGACTGTATGGAGCATCCACCAAGTAGCAGAATTATGAACGTACTGTTATACCATTTCATGTGTATATAATTTATTTTCAAAGGCCACATGGAATTCGCACCAAACTTTATGCACCCTCACCTGCCTGCCCATAGGGATACCCAGGTACCGGCGATAGTTGGATTGACATAATTAAGATGCCCAAAGTTTATCATCAATAAATTCAATTTTATGTAAATCTAAAATAACGCATTTTGCGATTTGTCGGGAGTGAAATCACAGGAACTAAATAATGCAGCAAATCTTTCGCACGATATAGCAATGATAACTTTTATGTGTTTTTATATAAAAGATTACTGCTTGCCCGATGCAGGTGGTAACGTGGGTGTCAACTATTTCATTCGGCCGGTTAAGTGATATGCTGCGTGCAGTAACCCTATACAGACTTAAGTAGCTGAAAACATTGAATAGGTGTATTTGCCCATAGGAGTGTTAAATATTATGAGTGTGGCCCTGTTTTTTTTCAGACGAGATTTGAATGGAATCTTGACAAATTAAAAAAAGAGGGAAAACTGAAACGGGTTGGCCCCGATAAAGGAGGATATAGGAAGATATTGTTTGCTAGTTGTATTCCGTTTTGAAGTTGATTTTTCTATTTCCACAAAATCAAACTGTTTCAATAACTCCGGGAAAAAACGAAGCTTACTATATATCTTTTATTTTTATCCCAATTGCTAGGAATGGATGATCCTACCCTGTTAAAGCGGCTTAACTCGGACTGGGAACTGCCAATGTTTTGTGGCCGTCAATTCCAGTTGAACGAACGCATCAAGGACATGAGCCTTTTGACTTATATTCGTAAACGGCTATCACGACACATGAACCTGGAAAGCTTTCAACAAATATTACTGCACCACTGGTAGCCTTTTATGGAAAACACCCAGGCAGTGGTCATGGATGCAGTGGTATATGAAGTAGGTGTAAAGTCACCCACCCGGGTGAAATTGTTATGGGATGCCTGTCAGTGGGCTTATCAGCTACAAGCATACCAGCTTCCACCCTTTCTATGAAGGGCATCGATTGAAAGTCTCTGTAGTGAAACACAAACAGACCTTCGGAGCTTGTAAACAACTGGCCGCTGATAAGTTATATGCCAGCAACGATCACCGAAGCTGGGCAAGGGCTCGGAAGATTTTTCATAACTTTCCCCGCAAGGGCCCCAAAAGCAAAGACCTCCATGATGAGCAACTAAAAGTGATGCTTTCTAAAGCCCGCAATAACTCTCTGGAAGGCGCCTTTGGTAATCACAAAAACCATTACAAACTGGGCAGGATCAGGGTGAGAAGTCCTCAAACTCAGCTATTGGTGGTTTATGTGGGCATTATGGCCGCCAATGCCAAGCAGATCAGCACCAGGCTGGCTGCCTAGAACTGACGATACTTACACGTTGAACCAAAGGGAGAGGTATGCCCTTTTCTATAAAAAATCACTGACAATCAGCATCTTATAAAGAAAAATGAGCGCGATCGAAAAAACAAATTGTATTATTCTAAGAAAATAAACCTATCTACAACCGATAACAGAAAAAAACAAACCAAAGAAAATTTGGACTTAGTTATCCTAAGTAATTTTCCAAGTCACCGAATTAAGGTTTGCTGCAGAGAAATCCACCCGAAGGTCTTCTAACCAAAAACAGATCGATGCGTTGATAGAGCAAGTAATGATTTTGCCAGGATCGGTGGAGACTGCGAGACACTATGGAATTATCAAAAGCCAATTAAAGAAGAAGGGCAGACCCATTCCTGAAAATGATGTTTGGATTGCGGCCATAGCTAAAGAATACGATCTTACTTTGGTTACTAGGGATGATCATTTTTCCTATATCGGAGAAACAATAACGTTGCCAGCTCGATACTGTTTTAATCACTTTCTTGGGCTAATCGAATAATGAGTCCTTCTAATGCTTGATTAATATAAATTTGACAGCCTAATCTACTGTTGTCTTCCACAAAAAATGCCTGATCGAGCATGTCTTCTTCACCATCTGAAACCTCATTCAATTCATGATCTGATTCAATATAGCAATGACAACTGGCACACAAAGCCATACCACCGCAAGTTCCTTTAACTGGTAATTCATAGGCTTTACAAAGCTCCATGATATTCAAATTCATGTCAGTTGGCGCTTCCAGCTTATGTTTCTGATCTTCCCTATCGATTACTATAATATTTACTGAACTCATTGTTTAAAACCGTCTATGCCTCCCATTACCGTCGTATATTTAAATGACAACTTTTTATCCGGATATACAATTTTAAAGGCCGATTGCACCATCAATGTGGCTTCATGAAATCCACACAGAATTAATTTAAGCTTGCCTGGATATGTATTGATATCACCAATGGCAAAAATACCGGGTACATTTGTGCTGTAATCATAAGTATCTACCTCAATTGAATTTTTGGATATATTTAAACCCCAATCGGCAATAGGGCCGAGTGAAGGTGATAGCCCAAATAATGGCAACCAATAATCGGTATCGATGGTGACTTCTCCTTGTGTCTTATGCTTTATGCCGATACTTGATAAAGAACCATTCCCATCAATGCTTTTAACTTCTGCATCTGTAATCAGGTTTAGCTTTCCGTTTTTGGAAAGGTCAAAAACCTTATCAACAGAATCCGGGTGGCCTCTGAAAGAACTTCTACGGTGAACCAGAGATACTGATTTAGCGATACCTGAGGCCAGAAAAATGCTCCAGTCAAGTGCAGAATCTCCACCACCGGAAATTACAACATCTTTGTCCCTGTATTTTTCCGGATCTTTGACTATATAATCAATCCCTTTTCCTTCAAATTCGGTAATGTGCTGAACAGGCGGTTTTCTGGGTTCAAAACATCCTAACCCACCGGCGATGGCAACGACCGGTGCTTTATGTATTGTCCCTTCGCTTGAAGTCACCAGGAAAGACCCATCATCTTGCTTTTCTACCTTCTCTACCCTTTCCCCCAATGTGAAACCAGGATTAAATGGTTCAATTTGATTCATAAGTTTATCAACTAATTCCCCAGCTAAAACAGAAGGGTATCCAGGAATATCATAAATAGGTTTTTTCGGATAAATTTCGGCACATTGTCCTCCAGGAAACGGCAAGGCATCGATTAGATGACATTTTAATTTTAAAAGTCCTGCTTCAAATACGGTGAATAACCCGCATGGACCAGCTCCTATAATTATAATATCTGTTTCAATCATATAATTTTCGTATTCTATTTTGAAATAAATATTAAGTCAAAAAAAATTATTTTCGGATATAATTAAATGATGTCGATATCCTGTTTATTAATTATATTTCCTTTTAATGTCATAGATCCAACTTCTTCGTGGATCAGTTCACATATATTACTCCCCCATGGAGATCTTCGGAAATAAACTTAACCTCAAATTATTTTGAATTATTCTAAATAAGATGATTCGGGCAAAAATAAAGGGAAGTTGTTAAAAATTACAACATTTTATTATTAAATTTTTTGTTAATAATTCATTTTTATTTGTTTTTCCTGCTATTATTAAGTTTCATCTGGAATTTGTAGTTTTTTGCCTCCTTAATAAGTCAAGATCAATTGCAGCACACCAATACCCGGCTTATACAAACCAGGCACAATGAAGTTATATTTCTTTTACAGTTTGGAGAAGGCCATGTAGCAACTACCTAATTCTATGAACTGAAATACATTATATATCGAAGGTAATGTTTCCTGTTATGGGCAATATTATACGGCTTGCTTCAATGCAAGTACAAATTGTTAATCTATATAATAGGAATTGACATAGACTTAAAGGTTGTTTAAAAACCACCTTATTCTATTATAATTATTAAGAATACTGTTGCGATAGCACTGAATCAATTCACTTCGAATTCCATCCAAATGACTTTAATATGAAGGACTTTCTCTCATTATTATTGTATAGATTATAAATAATAAAAATATTTGCATGAAAATTACCGCACATTACTTTCATATGTGATTGTTTATCGATTAGTTATAAATTGCCGGAATCATTATTATGTTTTGAATTTAAAGATAAATAAGAAAAAGTGCCGTTTGGATAAAATGAATAGATATAAGTCTCATAATAAACCCTACCAACAGATTTTACCTGACCTGACCATTGATAATGAACGGTGTCAATTCCAATTTGACCTGAGACATTAAAATGGATAAGAACTAAAAGAGACGAAAGTAAGATAATGAGGTGTTTCAAGACTATAATTTTGTATAAATCAATTTTATCAAAATGTATGCCAGTACTAGCTGTCCACTTTCCAACACAAAACATTTTACACTCTGATTATCAGTGAATTATAAGAGTGAGGTGCAAATGAGGTACAAAAGTATATTTTCATTTATCAATATTACTCAATGCAATTAATCCGGGAACAAACTACTTATTCCTGATAAGCTTTCCATACTAAATACTGTAAACCATCGGAATGCAGAAATTTATCTATCTTTGGCTATGGGCAAAAAGAACCTATATATCATTGCTGGGTGTAATGGCGCAGGCAAAACCACCGCTTCATTTAACATATTACCAGAAATCTTATCTTGCCAGGAATTCATTAATGCCGATGAGATTGCAAGAGGTATTTCTCCCTTTAATCCGGAAAAGGTCGCTTTAGAAGCAGGTAGATTAATGCTAAACAGAATCAATGAATTGATGGAGATAGGGGAGGATTTTGCATTTGAAACAACTTTGGCAACAAAGAGTCATAAAAACAGGATAATTGAAGCCAGGAAAAAAGGTTATTATATCACTTTAGTATTTTATTGGCTGGATTCACCTGAATTGGCAAAACGAAGAGTAAAACTGCGGGTGAAAGAAGGCGGACACAATATACCGGCAGATGTAATAGAGCGAAGGTATTTTGCCGGAATAAAAAACCTGTTCAACTTGTATTTGCCTATTTGTGATTATACCTTGCTATATGATAATTCATTAACCTCTCCGGTGTTAATAATGGAAAATGAATTAAATGGTTATGAAACAATTCATGATTTAATCAAGTTAAAAGAAATAAAAGCCTGTTTGTAATGAAAAATAAACAAGCCGCGATACTTAGGAAGAAGATTATTGAAGGAATGAAAATTTCTTCACAAAAACTGATAGCCCGTAAAAAACTGCTGGGACAAAAGGTAGTGGTAAGTGAAAATGGTGTGATACGGGAAATTGAGCCGGAAGATTTAAAATAAGTGCGCGAAATAACTTATTCCCACTCCTTCCGCCAACGTTTTTGCAAGGTTAAGCCATCCTCTTTGAATTTTAGGGTGCCGCAATATTTAGAAGTATTGAGCCCTTTTTTTGGACTTCGTTCTTGAAGCTTTTTTAATACCGATTGTATGTCACGCTTGCCTGCTCCTGATTTTAATATGGTCGCCCTAGGTTTCTATCTTTATTTAAAGATAATGAATTCATATTGTTGCAATTTTAAAAGGCCTTATTTTTAATTGTTTTTTTCTATTTTATGAGCAGGGAATTTTTATAAATTGTTATAAACAAATATTATATCTTTAACATTAGGTATTACCAGAAAAATCAAATTAATAGATTTGATGTATGATTAAAAATTTAAATATAATCAATTACAAGTCCATTAGGGAACTTGATATTGATACCAAAAGAGTTAATGTATTTATTGGTGAAGATAACTCCGGAAAAAGTAATATACTTGAAGCTTTGAGTTGGTTTTCTCTTAACTCCCTGGAAAAAGAAATATTTCCTGAAATGTTTCGCTTTAAAAATGCAACTAATTTTTTTTATGACTTTGATACCACTGCACCTATTGAAATTAAAACCGATGATCTGAACTTACTAATTCGATATTCCAAAAATAATTTTGGGTCTATTAATAATGAACTGGCGGGTATAATTTATACTGCAAACAGTGAAATTGATCCGTTGATTGAAGATGACTTGTATAACTTAATGAATAATTATCAAGATCAGAATTATTGGGCTTTTACGTTGAAATTTGACGGGCAAATCAAGATAATAGGTGGGTCTTTACAATCCTCATTCAGAAGATATATATATAAGCATCTAAAGTCATTCCAGAGTAACTTTAGGCCTTTCTTAAATCCTCCCTATGGTGAAAATATTCCATCTTTGATCATTTCCAACAAAGAACTGAAAGAACTTGTAAGCTCTTTATTCAGGGAAAAGGGATTCAGGTTAATGATCCAGCCAAATGAAAATGATATAAATATGGCTAAGGATGTTAATGACGAGCTGTATTCATATCCCTATGCATCCATTTCAGAAACTATTCAAAGAATAGTATTTTACACTTTGGCCATTGAAAGTAATAAAAATGCAGTCTTAATTTTTGATGAACCAGAATCAAATACATTTCCGATGTATACAAAGCAATTAGCAGAATTAATCGCCTTGGATAACTCAAATCAATATTTTCTTGCAACACATGATCCTTATGTTCTGAATTCATTGCTAAGTAAAACACCATCCAATGACATTGCAGTTTTTATCACCAAAATGGAGGAATACAAAACTATTGTATCCGAAGTAGGTAAAGAAGATTTATCGGTATTATTAGATAAAGGCATAGATGTATATTTCAATCTCAATAAATTTATTTCTGAATAATGCCGGAAATAGTTTTAGAATGCAAACCAGACGAGGCGCTAGTAAAATCACTGGGATATACCCGTAAAATGATCACCCACCCACCCAATAAAGGAGCGGTCATCAACTATCTTAAAAGAAACCCAGGGGCAATTGGGATAGTTGATGAAGAGCCAGGCGCAGCAAATCCAACTTACTTGTCTAAATTTCAAAGAGAAACGAACGAGCAATTTGATGTAGAATGTTTGTTTATACCAAAAGAGAAAACTCGTCTGATTGTTTTAAAACCCCGTCTTGAAGAGTGGATACTTAAATATGCAAATAAATCTAAAATCAAATTGCAAAAGCATTCTTTGCCTGAAACAGGGCACAAACTCCATAAAATCATAAATAGTCGTTTACCTAGGTTTGAGAATATGATCAAAGAGATGCTTGAAAAAAACAATGAGGCTTTACTTTATTTAAAAATGGTTATCGATAAAAAATAGATTATGATTCTTAGGCATTTTAAGAAAGTAAAACCTATCCCATCTGGCAAATTATCAATTCCAAATATCATTTTTCCAAATACACATA
>NZ_JBXEQE010000046.1:0-37695 GCF_056858335.1 Agaribacillus sp. DX54 | reverse complement strand
TGCCACAAGGTTGACAGGGGCGACATCTTCGCAAAATGGACCGGCGGGGGTGATTGTCGCGTCTGGTAAAGCATTGACAACAATAGCTTCAGTATCTGTATCAATACATCCATTGCCGTCATTTATCTCATAGGTAATTGTATGAGGTGATAACGCCGATCCGGCTACAGATGGGTCGAAGGTACCATTCGCTCCATCCGTTATCCCGGGACCGGACCAGGTACCACCTGGCGTCGCCGCTACCAGGTTGACAGGGGCGGCATCTTCGCAAAATGGACCGGCGGGGGTAATTGTCGCGTCTGGCACTGCATTTACAACAATGTCTTCAGTATCTGTACCAATACAGCCATTCCCGTCTGTTATCTCATAAGTAATCGTATGGGGTGATGATGCCGATCCGGCTACGGATGGGTCAAAAGTGCCATTCACCCCATCGGTTATACCGGGACCGGACCAGGTACCACCTGGCGTCGCTGCCACAAGGTTGACAGGGGCGGCATCTTCGCAAAATGGACCGGCGGGGGTAATCGTTGCGTCGGGCAAAGGATTTACTGTGACCGTAGCGCTACCATTTAAAGACGCCTCGCATCCATTGGCATCGGTCAACGGTCCCAGCAGATTATATGTGGTGTTGGCTCCGGGACTTACAAGAATAGGATCACCACTGTTGTATCCGTTAATTGTTCCTACGCCATTATCAATTGTAATGTTAAAAGGACCGGTACCTCCTGAAATGATCACTGTCAAATTCGTATTTTCGCCTTCGCAAATTGTAGCATCACCCGATAGTGTTGCTACAGGACTATCTTCTACAACCATATTGTTTAAAGATGCTGTACATCCATTGGCATCCGTTACATCTACGGAATAAGAGCCCGGTGCAAGACCGGTTGGAGATAACTCATCGTCCAATATCGCCGTTGGGCCACTCCAGACCAACGAATAAGGAGCGGTTCCGCCGGAAACACTTAAATTAATCGCACCCAGAGAAGGAGGACAAACATCGGTTATACTATCAGCTATAATTAAAATGGGCTCGGTATCATTTATTACTGTGAATCCATTTACCCTATTGCCTAGACTATCCTCCACAGCCACAGTATAGTTACCAATACCGGAACCATTTCTTCCATCAGGCAAACCTGTAAAGGTATGGGTAAATGGCCCTGGGCCAGGGCCATTTTCTTTATAGGTTAAAAACAGAAAATCTGGACCTAAAATGGCTACACTTAACGGAAGATTACCACCATCAAATTCGACTGTCAGTGTGGCATCACTAACCCCGTCGCAACTTGCCTTTGTGGTTGAAATATTAATAATAGATGGCAACTGAGCAAAAGCATTGTGGCTTCGAGCCAAACCAAATACCACGGTTAAACCAACTAAAATATGCCTGAATTTGAATTTCATAGACTAAATATTACCTCAATCTTCCTTTGCAACTATCTGGTGCTGCCGGGTTAACATACAACTTTTACTATCCTGCACCACCAATAAGTAATCTCCAGGTAAAGCATTAGTTAAGACATGAGTGCCAAAGTTTTGAATTTCCGGCCCAAACCAGTAATATTTATAAGGTGGTGCCCCCCCCGACGCATCGACGGTAAGCCGATAATTTCCATCAGACTGACGCTCATGCTTTATATTTTCAATTTTAAAGGTCGAAATAGCCCTGTATTCGGTTGAAAATTCGGTTTCACAACCTCTCTTATCTGTTACTTTTACCTGGAAAATGCCGTTATCAGTTAATTCTAT
Source organism: Agaribacillus sp. DX54 (assembly GCF_056858335.1). Classification (NCBI taxonomy): domain Bacteria; kingdom Pseudomonadati; phylum Bacteroidota; class Cytophagia; order Cytophagales; family Splendidivirgaceae; genus Agaribacillus; species Agaribacillus sp. DX54. The sequence continues at coordinate 35,940 of NZ_JBXEQE010000046.1, read as the reverse complement.
GGAATTTGACTGTTCGCCGGTATTCCATAAATACTTATAAGGTGGAAAGCCACCGTTAACCCGCACAGTTAAATCCGCGCTATTCTTTCCCGTACAATAATTATGAATCAATTCATGGGAGATCTTCAAAGGGCAATCCTGCGAATAAACCCCGTAATAAATCCCCATTATTGTGAACAGAAAGCAAATCAAAGTTTGCATATTATATGGTAGTTTAGCTAGAATTTTATATACCTCAGCTTATATCAGACTGTAATTATATGTAGAATCTATTCCATTTTTCATGCAAATAATCCCCAATCATATCCATATGTAAGTATTTAATCATAATTGAAATAGGTCCATTGTGGGAAAGATCGGTTGACAGCTTCTTGGGAAGGGGAGCTGTTAGTTGAGGGTGGGAGGTTGCGGGTTGCAAGATCACGGGTTAACTATAAAGTATATATTGGCCATAGTTTTTTGCTTTAATTTTGATTAAGTATAAATTAGTATAATTATTTATCGGCAAAAGGCGTAAATCTTTGCGCTAATTTTATATTTGCATCATATCAAATATTTACACATGAAAAAACAGATTCTAACCCCGCGAAGATCCATTACCACAGAAATCGAAACGCTTTTGAATCAACAAATTGATATGGAAGGCAAATCATCCGCCTATTATCTTTCCATGGCGTCGTGGTGCGATACCCAGGGTTATGTCAACTCGGCTTCCTTTCTGTATAAGCATTCAGAGGAGGAAAGGCAGCACATGCTTAAACTATTTGGATATATAAACGATGCCGGCGGCCACGCCCTGCAACCTGAGATTATCGGAATCAAACACGAATTCAAGACTTTAAAGGAAGTATTTGAGTCGATCCTGGACCATGAACTGGAAGTTACCAAATCCATCAATAATATTGTAGACCACTGCTTTAAGATCAAGGACTTCACCACTTTTCAATTCCTGCAGTGGTACGTAACCGAGCAACGGGAAGAAGAAACCCTGGCCAGGCGCGCGGTGGAATTATTTGATATTATCGGGGAAGAAGGCATCGGCCTGTGGACCATCGACCAGGAAATCGGCAAACTCGACGGCTTCGCCGCCGAAAGCGGCCCCGATAACCTCGATGAAAATAATTAATGCGTGATTGGCTTTCAAAACACCGGATGTTTTCACCATGCTATCAAAATAACCGATTTCAAAACGGTTGTTTGTGGTTTGGCGTTGGGCTACCAATATTTTGCCCCCATGGGACATTAGTAAATGCTGCCCACACCCACACTCCAACTCACACTCAACTCGCTGCTTGCATGAGTAATGCGCACAGGTAAGCGCCGTAGGTTCCAAGGGCGTAGCCTAATACTGCCAGGAGTACGCCTACCGGTGCCAGGGAGGGGTGGAAAGCGGCGGCGACTACAGGGGCGGAAGCGGCACCGCCAATATTGGCTTTGCTGCCTACGGCAATGAAAAAGTAAGGCGCTTTGATAATTTTAGCTACGGCAAACAGTAATATCACGTGGATCATCATCCAGATCCCCCCTACCATAAACAATCCGGGATTTTTAACCATTTCCTTAATGTCCATTTTCATACCGATGGCGGCTACCAGAATGTAAATAAACACACTGCCCATCTTCGAAGCACCGGCACCTTCCATATTTCTCCATTTGGTGAAGGAAAGCAATAAGCCAAAGGTAGTGGCAATAACCACCAGCCAGAAAAATGACGAATTGAGGCTTAATCTTGAAAGTGCCGGGTAATTTTCCTCCACGAACGGTGCGATTATATCTGCCAGGTAATGGCCCAGCGCCGTTCCGGCAAAAGCAATGCCAAGAATAACCATTAAATCCGCCAAAGAGGGTATTCGGGCAATACCCAGGCTGTAGTTCTCCATTTTTTCCTGCAATTGGGTGATGGATGAACCATCTGCCTTAAAAAAGCGATCGATTTCTTTTGATTTTCCAACCCCTAAAAGTATAAAAAACAGCCAGATTTCAGCGACTACGATATCTACGGTCACCATCGCTGAAAACAACTGATCGGAAGGTTTAAATATTTCATACATGGCCGCCTGGTTGGCACCACCCCCGATCCATGTACCCGCAATGGTCGCCATCCCTCTCCAAACAGCATCTGGCCCTGCCCCTCCTACCAGTTCCGGCGCAAAGCTCGAAACTATCAAAATAGATAATGGCCCCCCAATTACCACCCCGATAGTAGCCGTTAAAAAAATAATGATAGACTTTGGCCCCAACCTGACAAACTCCTTTAAATCAATGTTTAAAGTCAACAAAACCAGGCTGGCTGGTAATAAATATCTCGACGCCACAAAGTAAATCCTGGAATCAGGCTCATGTACAATACCCAATGTATTGAGTAATGAGGGAATAAAATAGCATAATAGCAACGTGGGTACATAGGTATAAAATTTCTTCCAAAACCTCCCCTGGCTCGAGGAAGTTTTGAAAATAAAGGCTAAAATAAGAATCAGTACTCCAAAAATCACCGCATCATTGGTAATTAACGCAGTGGATTGTCCCTGTTGCTCCATGTTGTGTTTCTTAGAATCGGTTAAACGGCTATCTCCCTGTTTATAAACTTTTAGGGAATGCTACCGCAAGAAACTAAAAAAAAAGTAAACCACGAACTCTTCGCGTCTTTGTAGCTACCATATCACTTAATTCCTAACGCAACGCAAGCGTTCGTAGCTTTTGCACGACGTTTTCGACAAAATCCTTTGTGTCTCTTCGTGTCTTGGTGCCTTCGTGGTGAAAAATGGTTAACCACGAAGGCACCAAGACACGAAGAGGCACAGAGGGTTGCGAGAATTTTGGGGTGTGCAACAGCCATCTATGGGTAAAATTCGTGGTAAAAAAAGCCCCATCATGATAATCAAACAGAAAAGATACATGTTTCCGGCACTATCCCCGTTGAGATTTTAACAAAAAAAATGCGATTTAAGCAGAAAAAATAATATATTTTTAATACACAAGCCAATTATTTTAATCAATACAATAATATCTCAAACTCAATAAAAAAAACTCATAAAATTTCCACTTTTGACATAAATTTCGCAATTTCATATTTCGTTCAAATTTTAATTTTGTGGACATCTGACTTTCACATACAATATTTGAACAATGCTTAACTGACAAAATTAACTTCCTCCAAAGTCTGTTTTGTCCATAAAAAGTTAGGCAAGGATGAGTTTTTTTAGCCTGTTTTTGGCAAGTTGTTTTAATGATAAGCGCAAGGATGGATATACTTACTACCTTCAAGGATAACTGTGGGTTTGGATTAATTGCGAATGTAAAAAATCAGCCCAGCCGGCAGATGACCCTGGATGCCATTGAGGCATTAAGCAGAATGATCCACAGGGGAGCCATAGCCGCCGATAAAAAAAGTGGTGATGGCAGTGGTTTTTTGTTTTCAATGCCCCACAAATTCATGCATCGTATTGCCTCATTCAACGGGTTTGATCTTCCGGAAAAATTTGCCGTAGCCATGATTTTTTCCACTTCCGATGAACACCTGGAAGTTTTTAAGGAAAAATGTGACCAAAACGATCTTAAAGTATTGTTTTTCAGGAATGTACCGGTTCATGATGAGCACCTGGGTAAGCAGGCACTGGCCTGTAAACCCAATATTGTGCAGGCATTTGTAGTACCCAACTCGCCTATAGCTACCAAAAGATTCAAAGCCCTTTTATATCTTACCAGAAAGGAAATCGGACACCATTTCAGCGATGACCCCGATTTTTATATTGCTTCATTTTCAGATAAAACCATCTCCTACAAAGGGCTGGTGATGCCCACTAATTTAAAAGCATTTTATCTGGATCTGCAGGAGGAAGATTTTGAGGTGAGCTTCGCCTTGTTTCATCAGCGTTTTTCCACCAATACCCTCCCCAAATGGAGCCTGGCCCAGCCATTCAGAACGCTGGCACACAATGGCGAGATCAATGCGATCAAGGCCAACCGTTTCAATGTTGTGACCCTTTCTGAAGTATTTGAGAGTCCTGTTTATACCCGGGAAGAGTTATCGAGGTTAATGCCTATTCTGTCTGAACACGGGAGTGATAGTGCTTCTGTGGATCACTTCTTTGAGTTTTTGATCCATAATGGTGTTGACTTCTTCAAAGCTGCGCGAAGTATGGTGCCCGCCCCCTGGCAAAATTCCCCGCATATGGATGCCAAATTACGTTCATTTTATGAATACACGGCCAGCAACATGGAGGCGTGGGATGGCCCTGCTGCTTTGAGTTTCACGGATGGCCGGTTTATCGGGTGCATATTGGACAGAAACGGACTGCGTCCGGCAAAATACATCATCACCCATGATAACCGAATTATCATTAGCAGTGAATATGGGGTGCTGGATGTCGATAAACACAACATTGCCGAGCAGGGCAAATTAAAGAGCGGGCAGATGATAGGCGTGGATTTAAGATATGGTGCCATTCTGAAAGACCAGGAAATAAACGACTACATCAAAAATTCGCGTCCCTACACCAAATGGATCAATGACAATCAGGCTTATCTGATGGAGCATGTCGATCGTAATTTTGAAAACTTCGACGACTACCGGTACGAGCACCTGACCGCCCTGCAGCGGTTTCATAATTTTACCTATGAGACCGTAGAAAACATTATCCGGCCCATGATTAAAAATGCCAAAGAAGAAACCGGCTCCATGGGTGATGATACACCGCTGGCCTGTTTTAGCCAGGTTCAAAGAAATTTTACTGATTTTTTCAGACAAAAATTTGCCCAGGTTACCAATCCGCCCATCGACCCCTTACGGGAAAAGGTGGTCATGTCCACCAAAGTCAGCATCGGGGCGAAAAACAATATTCTGAAAGAGCAGGAAGGCAATACCCACCGGATAAGGACCAACAGCCCGGTTTTGTCAAAGGAAAACCTGGACGTTTTGAGGGCATTCGGCACCAAAGGAAGTTCCCTGTTCGATAAGCAATATCTGTGTGAAACTTTTCAGACCGGGTACACACATGATTTAAGAAACTCCCTGAAAGAATTGGCCATGGTGGTGGAAGACCGGGTTTTTAAAAGAAATCTGCGCGTGGTGTTTCTCGATGACCGTGTGCTAAGCCCGGATCAAAAACCTATGCCTATGGCGATGGTGGTGGGTTACCTGAATCAGCACCTGCAAAAGAAAAAAATGAGGAGCAAAGTAACCCTGGTGGCCATTACCGGCGAGGTGTATGACTCTCATTCGTTTGCCGTTTTACTAGCCTATGGGGCTACGGCCGTTTACCCCTACCTTTTGTATGCCAGCGTGCTACAAATACTGGAAAGGGATAAAGACATGCCTTTGAAAGAGAAGAAGCAAGCATTTAAAAACCTGGCCAAAGCGATCAATGCCGGGCTGCTGAAAATCCTTTCAAAAATGGGCATATCCACGATCGAAAGCTACATCAACTCGGGTTTGTTCGATGTCATCGGTTTAAATGAAGAAATTGTAAAGGAATGCTTTAAAAACTCTTACTTTTTGCTTTCGGGATTGAATTATGAAGACGTAGAGGAACGGATTAATCAATACCATAAAAACGCCTACAAACATTTGCTGATCAAAAAAACCTACGCGTTGGAGGTAGGCTCTTTTTACAAATACATGGACAAAGGCGAGTACCATGATTTTTCGCCCGATGTGATTCATTCCATTCATAAATTTGCCAACAGCGGCAGTGAACAGGATTATGGCGTGATCAGGGATCGTATCAATACCCGGGGGCAGAAAATGATCCGCGACTTTTTTAATCTCAGTTCGGACAGGCAACCCATTGATATCGAAAAAGTAGAACCTGTCCAAAACCTATTCAAGCGTTTCAGCTCTGCGGCCATGAGTCTGGGCTCCATATCACCTGAAGCCCATGAGGCCATTGCGGAGGCTATGAACCAAATCGGAGGTATGTCTAACTCCGGGGAAGGCGGAGAGGACGCCAAACGTTTTGGTTCCAAACATAATTCCAAAATCAAGCAGGTAGCTTCGGGCAGATTCGGTGTGACACCTGCCTACCTGAGAAGTGCCGGAGAAATGCAGATCAAAGTGGCACAAGGAGCCAAGCCCGGTGAAGGAGGACAGTTGCCCGGATCAAAGGTATCTCCCTTAATCGCTTCACTGAGATGCACGAACCCTGGCGTAACACTGATTTCCCCTCCCCCTCACCATGATATCTATTCCATAGAAGATCTGGCGCAACTGATATTCGACCTCAAACAGGTTAACCCGGACGCCAATGTCAGCGTCAAGTTAGTCTCCACCGTAGGGGTAGGTACCATAGCAGTGGGAGTAGCCAAGGCATACGCCGATAAAATCATCATTTCCGGTTCTGAAGGTGGCACAGGCGCCGCCCAACTGAATTCGATTAAATTTGCCGGAAATCCCTGGGAAACAGGGTTAAGCGAGGCCCACAATGCCCTCAAGGCCAATAATTTGCGCAGCTCGGTGGAGCTGCAAACAGATGGGGGTTTAAAAACCGGGCTCGATGTGATCAAGGCTGCCGTTCTGGGAGCTGAAAGCTATGCTTTCGGCACAGTCTTATTGTCCACAGTAGGGTGTAAAATCCTCAGGGTTTGCCACCTGAATAAATGCAGCGTAGGCATAGCCACCCAGGACGAAACCCTCAGGGAATATTACACAGGAACTGTTAAAGGCGTTGTCAGCTATCTAACCAACGTAGCGGAAGAGGTAAGGGAAATATTGGCCAGCCTGGGCTATGAAAAGCTGGATGACATCATTGGAAAGACACATTTGTTGTCGGCCATTGATTGCGACCTGGCCAAGAAATTTGATTTTAGCAGCGTGCTCATAAATGTAGCCGGAGAAAACGTGCACGACAAAAAGAAAAATGAGCCCTTCGATAAAAACGAATTTGAAAAAGGCGTTTTGCAGGAATTACAACCTGCCATTGAAGGTAGTTTTCCTATTTCGATAGATAAAGAAATAAAAAATACCAATCGCAGCTTTGGCGCCTACATCAGTGGATATATCGCTTCTTTGTATGGTGACAAAGGGCTTCCCAAAAAAACATTGAATATCGACCTGACAGGTTATGCCGGCCAATCACTGGGCGCTTTTCTCAGCAATGGGATGAGCATCAAATTAACCGGCACAGCCAACGACTACGTGGGCAAGGGCATGCATGGGGGGCAGTTGATCATTGTGCCGGATGAGCATGACCGGGATTTTAGCCTGGCTGGCAATACCTGCCTTTATGGCGCTACAGGCGGAAAATTATTTGTAGCCGGAAGGGTTGGTGAACGATTTGCCGTAAGGAATTCAGGAGCCCTCGCAGTGGTGGAGGGGACCGGGGATCACCCATGTGAATACATGACTGGTGGTACCGCGGTAATTTTAGGCCCTACCGGTTCAAATTTCGGGGCCGGTATGACCGGAGGGGTGGCTTTTGTGTATGACAGGGAAATGGCTTTTACAGATAAAGTCAATCAGGAGTTGATTAAAAAAGAAAGAATCGATACTGATGAGGCGGACGAGGCAAGATATTATTTGCGACGTATTCTAAAAAGTCATCACAACAAAACCGGCAGTCCAACAGCTAAAAGAATTCTCAGTTATTTCAGCGAGGAAATAAGGTTTTTCTGGATGGTCACATCCAAAGATATGAAATCACCCCTTAATCCGATAGAGGGCAACTGATTAGCCCCTGTAAACTTTTTGACAACTATTAAAAGTATAAATAAGAGAAAGAGATGTACGAATTCACGACCATAGAGCGGATTGATCCTTTAAAGAAACCAACCAATGCACGAATAGATAATTTCGAAGAGATTTTTGAAATCTATAAAGAAGAAGAGGCGGGTGTGCAGGCAAGCAGATGTATACAATGCGGGAATCCATACTGCAGTTCTTTGGGATGTCCTTTAAGCAATAATATTCCCCAATGGTTAAAGTTTATCGCAGAAAAAGACCCAAAGCTGGCCTTCGATATATCCAACGAAACTTCTCCTTTTCCGGAAATCCTGGGCAGAATATGCCCCCATAACCGGTTGTGTGAAGGGGCCTGTACCTTAAATGACGGCCACGGAGCTATCACAATCGGTGCCATCGAGGTAGCCGTCACAGAAAATGGATTCGACAAAGGCTACGAAATAGAATTTCCTTCTTTGACAGAAGGTAAAAAGGTAGCGATTATCGGATCGGGCCCTGCCGGATTGGCTTGTGCCACTTATTTGCTCAAAGGCGGCATCAAACCAGTAGTCTATGAAAAAGCAGATCAACCGGGTGGCCTGTTAACTTACGGTATTCCCGGTTTCAAATTAGAAAAACATGCCGTCGACCGCAGGATAGAGATGCTGAAAAATGCCGGCATGGAAATACACCATAAAGTGAATATCGGTGAAGATATCTCCTTTGAAGAAATCTACAAAAGCCATGATGCCGTATTTTTAGGTATTGGTGCTTCGGAGGGAAAAGTGTTGAATTACCAGGGATATAACAGCGAAAACGTATATATGGCCATTCCTTTTTTGACCAACATTCAAAAGAAGCAATTTGGTAAAAAATATGACAGGAAGTTTAATGTCAAAGGAAAGAAAGTCATCGTAGTCGGGGGTGGTGATACAGCCATGGACTGTGTAAGAACCGCTATCCGGGAAGGGGCAACCAGCGTAAAATGCATTTACCGCCGTGATGAAGAAAACATGCCCGGCAGCCATAAAGAGGTGGAAAGTGCCAAGGAAGAAGGTGTGGAATTTATATTTCAAAGAAGTCCAAAAGGTTTTGTAGCAGATCAAAACAATGTGATCAGGGGAATGAAATTTATAGGCACCAAACTAAGTAAGCCTGGTCCGGATGGAAGAAGAAGCATCATGGAAGTGAAGGGTTCGGAAGAAAATGAGTATGCGGAAGTCATTATCCTGGCGCTTGGATTTAACAATGAAAAGCTGGGTTTCCTGCAAGAAAACGGTATTGAAACCAACCAATGGGGGGCCATCATCACAGATGATAAAAACCAAACTACCAAACAGCGCGTCTATGCCGGAGGAGACGGCGTAAGAGGCGCCGACCTGGTAGTGACCGCCGCACTCGATGGCAGGGAAGCCGCCTATAACATGCTGGAAGCCCTGCTTGCCGAGGAGCCAGTGCCTGAGAAGTCATGACGCTTTCCGGGCCTTCGGCCCGGTGTGTCAATCTTTTACTTTGTGAAAAGTATTTTTTCCGTATTAATTATGCTTCCACCCGCTACGAGCCGGTAGAAATACATTCCGGATGGCAATGCTTCAGCCTTAATGACCTCATTTTTGGCCCTTTCCCGGAACGTTCCTTTCAAAACTTCTTTTCCGGAATAGTCTATCAATGACCAATCCTATCCTGACTTACACTACGCATCGTTTCTGGCGTTCTATGTTTCTGACATTCTATCATTGAAGCAGGTATTTCAACCCCTGCCCGGTCATCACCTTACTAAAATCCTAAATTCTTCCTCTTACCACCGTCAGTAACGCTGATTTAATTATTAAATTAGCGTCCTATGATTGAAACACCCACTTTTGAACCCAAAAACTGGAATCACCTCATGGAATTGCTTTTTCATGATTCCTATATGCCCAAACTTAATCGCTACCGCTCCAATTACGCATACAGAGGGCTGGAGGATGCCAGCTACGAGCTTTCTACCACACTCAAAAGACTGGGCCAGGTACATCTGGAAAAGCATCTGCTAAGAAATTTCATCAAATATTCTACCATCCAGGATGACCAAAGTGCTATCTGGAAATGGTTGACTATCGGCCAACACCACGGGCTGCCTACGAGGCTGCTGGACTGGACTTACTCACCCCTGGTGGCCCTGCACTTTGCTACCGCAACTTTTGAAAACTTCGATACCGACTCCCTTATCTGGGCCATTAATTATAAACAAACCCTCGATCAGCTACCGAAAGGAAAGCTGTTAGAAACCTATCTAACAGAAGGTTCCCATATTTTCACCATTGAAATGCTGGATCATTCAGGATTAAAGGGGTTGGAAGGCCTGGAAAAACAAAGCACCGAACCCTTTTGTATGTTTTTTGAACCACCTTCTATCGACGGCAGAATAGTCAACCAATATGCACTTTTTTCAATGATTTCAGATCCTGATTTGACCATCGACAGTTGGGTTGAAAACAAGCAAATCGACCGGTTTAAAATTCTTATTCCTAAAGAATTAAAATGGGAAATCCGGGACAAGCTCGATCAATCCAATATCAACGAACGTGTGCTGTTTCCAGGATTGGATGGATTAGCCTCATGGCTAAAAAGGCAGTATAAAGACATCACCAAACTTTAAACAAATTATTCAATTCACCCCATGAATTACAGAAAATTAGGAAGCACCGATATAGAAATAAGCGAAATCAGCTTTGGCTGTATGTCCCTTGGCAACAACCAGCGGGAAAATGAAAACCTGATTCATCATGCCACAGATCATGGTATTAATTTTTTCGATACTGCCGACCTTTATCAGAAGGGCTTTAACGAAGAATCCGTGGGTAAGGCGATTAAAAATAAAAGAAAGGAAATCATACTTTGCACCAAAGTCGGCAATGTCTGGAATCCTGATGGCGCGAGCTGGCACTGGGATGCATCCAAAAAACATATCCTGCAATCCGTAGAAGGCAGTCTGTCAAGATTACAAACCGACTATATCGACCTATATCTGCTGCATGGCGGAACCATCGAAGATCCGATTGATGACACCATTGAAGCTTTCGAGCTTCTAAAAGAACAGGGCAAAATAAAGCATTATGGAATTTCTTCCATTCGCCCTAATGTGATCAGGGAGTATGTCAAAAGATCCGGTATAGCAGCGGTGATGATGCAATACAGCCTGCTGGACCGCCGGCCTGAGGAGGCAATGCTGGATTTGCTGAAATCAAACCAAATAGCTGTATTGGCCAGAGGCAGCCTCGCCAAGGGCCTGCTGGCCGGGAAACCACCGGCAGCTTACCTGGATTATCAGATCGAAGATGTGAAGAAAATGCAGGATAGCTTAATGCAAACTGCTCATTCACCCGGGCATTTTTTTAAGATAGCGTTGCAATTTGTCTTGAACAATCCCGCCATCACCAGCGCAGTAGCAGGCATTAGAACCATAGAGCAACTCGCTCAAATATTATCCTTCCATCCGGACACTTCAGATCAGGACATGGACACAATCCAAAACATCTTACCGCCTAACCACTATAGCCGACACCGTTAAGAATAATGATCGTATCAGGATACGGGTACAGTAGAACCTGAAACCGTATTTTAATAAGTACATTTTTTAACAACTAGTTATAATGGACAATTAACAATGTACAGTTGACAATGGACAATTATTTTATGGTATACAGCTTTGGGCCGGGGAGTATGAAATTATCGCATCCTCTGATCATGAAGGGTATCGGATAGGGGAAGGGTATCGGTTGTGCTCCTTCGGCGTAGAAAGGCACAAGGAGACGTGGCTGTTGGGCATCGTATAACAAAAGAAACGAAAGAGGCTGGCGCGCGTTCAGCGCAGGTAACGCGTGCCTCCGAGACGATGAGCGCGCGTTTTCATTATTTTCGAAAAAAACGTTGTGCAACACCTATGAGACGCTTGCGCCATAATTTTACAACAAGCCCATAATCTGCAACCCGTCACTTGGCAACCTGCAACTCGAACCTCGTAACCCGCAACCTGAGCAAACCTGCCACCCTTCCCCCTCATGCTTGAACCTGTCAAAATATGACTATATTTACCAAAAATGTTCATTACAAACCATGAAATACCGACAACTGGGAAGAACCGGATTCGAAGTCTCGGAAATCAGCTTAGGCACCTGGCAGGTGGGCGGCAGGTGGGGTGAACCATTTAGCCACCAAAACGCCGATGAAATACTAAACACCGCTGTTGATCAGGGTATTAACTTTATCGACACTGCAGATGTTTACGGTGATGGTGAAAGCGAAAAGGCAGTAGGCAGGTTGGTTAAGTCCCGCTCCGAAAAAATTTATGTGGCCACCAAATGTGGCAGGAAACTAGCCCCACACATTAATGCCTCCTATACCCCCGAAGCCCTTCGCAGATTTGTGGAAGACAGCCTGAAGCATATGGAATTGGAAACCCTGGACCTGATACAACTGCATTGCCCACCTACAGAAGTATATTACCGGCCAGAGATATTCAGCGAGTTTGACAGACTTATCCGGGAAGGAAAAATACAAAAACTAGGCGTGAGTGTTGAAAAAGTGGAAGAAGCCCTTAAAGCAATTGAGTATGACAACGTGGATACTGTGCAGATAATTTTTAACATTTTCCGTCAGCGGCCGGCTGAACTGTTTTTCCGGGAAGCTTTAAAGAAAAACATCGGTATCATTGTAAGAGTACCCCTGGCAAGTGGCTTACTCAGTGGTAAATTTTCTAAGGAAACGGAATTTTCCAAAGATGACCATAGGAATTTCAACCGGCATGGCCAGGCTTTTGACAAAGGGGAAACCTTCTCAGGAGTAGATTACGAATTGGGATTAGAAGCCGTAGAAGCCATAAAAAAAATAGCTTCTGAAACACCTTTAGCACTTCTTGCCCTGAAATGGATTCTGGCCTTCGAGGCCGTGGGCTGTGTGATCCCAGGTGCTTCGCATGTGGACCAACTGCTCAACAATATGAAAGCCAGCGACCTTCCACCTCCGGATAGCCACAAGGTCAACGCGATCCGTGAAATCTATGAAAAACTCATTAAAGATCAGGTTCATCACCGCTGGTAACCAAAATGCCCGTCAATGTCTCATCAACACTCCGGCTAATTTTATTCATTAAAAACCATATTATCCCACTGTTGGCGACCACAGTTGCCCTTGCTGCCTTCTATGAACTATTCCGGGAAAATTCCGTTTCATTCAAATAAAAAACGCCGTGAAAAATTTAACCCTGTTTATCCTGCTTTCAGCTTTTTTCCATCACCATACACAAGCCCAACGGGCCAGGCCCGATCAGTTGGCAACGGAAAAAGGTATGCTTACCATCCAGCCCGTTTTGCACGGCACGCTGGTATTAACATGGAACAACCAAACCATTTATATCGATCCCTACGGCGGAAAGAATGCCTTCGAAGATATCGCCAACCCTGACCTGATACTCATTACCGATATTCACGGGGATCATATGAATTTGGAAACCCTGAAAACCATTGATATATCGAACAGCACCATTGTCGCGCCCCAAGCAGTAGCGGAAAAACTTCCGGAAAAATACCAGGCAAAGTTAAAAATCCTGGGAAATGGTGAAAACCTGGAATGGTCCGAAATAGGAATTTCAGCTTTACCGATGTATAACCTTCCCGAAACCCCGGACTCAAGGCATCCAAAGGGACGTGGTAATGGATATCTGTTAACAGTAGGTGGAAAATCAGTTTACATTTCAGGTGATACGGAAGACATCCCGGAAATGAGGGCTTTGAAAAACATCGATGTTGCCTTCGTTTGTATGAACCTGCCCTACACGATGGACATTCACCAGGCCTCCGGCGCTGTGCTGGACTTCAAGCCTAAAATCGTTTACCCTTTTCATTACCGGGGCAAAGAAGGGTTGAGCGATGTGGAATCGTTTAAAAAACTGGTGGCTGAGGAAAATGAAAATATTGAAGTAAGGTTAAGGGATTGGTATCCGGAAAATTGAGTGAGTTATGAGCTGCAGGTTGCTCAAACCCGCAACTCGCACCCGCCATCCGTAGTTTTCTCTTTTTTTATTATTTTTGGAATAATCATTCTGGCATTATGGCGCGTACAAAGGCTTTTGACAAAGACGAGGTACTCAACAAGGCCATGGATCTATTTTGGGAAAAAGGGTTTCATGCCACCTCTATTCAGGATTTGGTTGATCATTTGGGCATCAACCGGGCGTCTATGTATGACACTTTTGGAGGCAAAGACCAGCTTTTTATGCAATCCCTGCAGTTGTATCTTCAAAAAAACAAGGCAAATATCCAGGAAATCCGGCATATTCTAAGAGGAAAATCAACAAAAGCGTTGCTGTCAGAGTATTTGTACAAGTCTGTGAGCAAGGAAAAATTATTCCATCAAAAAGGTTGCTTTGCGGCTAATACTACCAGTGAATTATCCAGGGAAAATGACAAAATTTGCTCTGTTTTAACCAATAATATGGAAGAAAATATCCAATATTTTGAGATAGTCATCCGGATTGGGCAGGAAAGGGAGGAAATTGACAAAAACAAAGATGCACGCCACCTTGCCAGGCATTTGTTTGTATTCCTGAATGGGCTCAATATTGTCTCTAAACTCAAACTGAAAGAATCGCTTTTTACTATCGTTGACGCGCAGTTGGATTTCTTGTTTAAAAAATAACTTCCGGAATCCCCTTACCAGTCAACTATTTTTCACTGCGAAACCGGCTGGACAGGTTTGCTTTTCGCATCGACCTCGAAATTTGATTTTTCCTGGGTGCAGAATTAATAGCCCTCCTCATCACCTGGTTAACCGTGGGTCCACAAGCCTTAAAAACAGCTAATATTACTCCTGCGGAATGTTTATTGCAATTGATAATTGACAAAATTGTCAATTATCAATTGTCCATTGTCAATTCCCAACAATAATCTGCCAAATAGCCCGGCCATTAGTATGAATTATCCGTAATACTACTTAAATTAGATAGACCGATTATCTCCAAAAGAAAGAATTATGGCTACATTCAACATCCAGGTTAACGGGCGTCAACAGCAGGTTGATGTCGATCCCGATACGCCCATTTTATGGGTATTAAGAGATCATTTACAATTAGTTGGTACCAAATACGGTTGCGGTATTGCTCAATGCGGCGCCTGTACCATTCACCTCGAAGGTACTGCCGTAAGGGCATGCAGCCTTCCTGTGTCGAGCGTTGGTGACAAGCCTATTACAACTATTGAAGGGTTGTCAGAAGATGCCTCGAACGCTTTACAGGAAGCATGGAGGGAGCACGACGTACCACAATGCGGATATTGCCAGGCCGGGCAACTCATGAGTGCGGCATCGTTCCTCAAATCCAACCCCAATCCCACCGAAGCGGAAATAGACGCAGCGATGGAAGGAAACCTTTGCCGCTGCGGTACTTACAACAGGATTAAGGAGGCCATTCTTACTGCTGCCCAAAACAGTTGATTTTCAACCAAACCTTTTTAAAAATGACACTTATCAAAACAAAACATAACAGAAGATCTTTTCTGAAGGTCACTGCTGCTTCAGGCGGCGGATTGATGTTGGGCTTCAGTTGGGCCATGTCATGCACCCCCGCAGATAAAGTAGCCGAAATACCGTTAGAATGGTTCGATATTAACGCTTTTTTGAGTATTGCCCAAAGCGGTAAGGTCACCATTATGTCACCAAACCCTGAAATTGGACAAAACGTCAAAACCTCCATGCCCATGGTAGTGGCTGAAGAGCTTGACGTGAAGTGGGAAGATGTCATTGTAAAGCAGGCACCGCTGAACAGCGATGTTTTCGAACGCCAGGTAGCCGGAGGAAGTCAGTCTTTACGAAAGGGATGGCAGGCATTGCGCATGGCAGGCGCTACTGCGAAGCAAATGCTCATCGAGGCGGCCGCAAAAAAATGGAATGTTGATAAAAGCACCTGCTCAGCCAGCCTCGGAGTGATTGCAGGGGAAGGCGGTAAATCCGTGACTTATGGTGAAATTGCTTCTTTTGCCGCCGAAATGCAGGTTCCAGATGAAGTGAAGCTAAAGGCTCCGTCTGAATTTACCCTGATTGGAACAGACCGGGGCAACGTTGATATGGAGGGTATCATTACAGGAAAGCCGTTATTCGGCCTTGATACCTACAAGGATGGGATGCAGTTTGCCGTGGTTTTACGCCCCCCTGCATTTGGTACGAAGCTAAAGTCTTATGATGATACCGGGGCAAAGGCCGTTAAGGGAGTAAATGATGTTATCAGATTTGGAGACAAGGTAGCTGTACTAGCCAACTCCACCTGGGCAGCCATGAAAGGAAAAAAGGCCCTTCAGGCGGAATGGGACAATGATGAAAACCTGGAAAGTACGAATTACCATGACCGGGAATTAAGAAAGTTGTTGAACACCAAAGCCGAAGAACCGAAACGGAAAGATGGTGATGTAAATAAAGGTTTCTCACAAGCCGATAAAATTGTGGAAAAAGTTTATGAGGCACCCTTTTTACCACATAATTGTCTGGAGCCGATGAACTTTTATGCACATGTTACCCCTGAAAAAGTAGATTTACTCGGTCCAATCCAAACGCCGGAACGAACCAGGCGCCAGGTGGCGGAACTACTGGGCAGGGATCAAAGCGAAATCTTTATAGGCATGACCCGTATGGGTGGTGGCTTTGGACGCAGGTTGTATGGGGATTTTGTTTTGGAAGCCGCAGAAATTTCGAAATTAGCGAATAGTCCGGTAAAAGTGATCTTTTCAAGAGAAGACGATATGACCGCCGGCACGTACAGGCCTGCTTCTAAATACAAATTCAAAGCCGGCCTGAAAGACGGTAAGATGATCGCCTATCATTTGGTAGGGGCAGGTGTTAATATGGGCAATGCCACCCGGGAAAAAAACTTTCCGGCAGGAACAGTAGCCAACTACCTGGTGGAGTCGCACAACCTGAAAAGCAACATCACTACGGGGGCCTGGCGTGCACCGATTACCAATTTCCTCGCTTACGCAGAACAAAGCTTTTTCGATGAACTGGCTGAAAGTGCTGGTGCCGATCCCGTACAGTTCCGCCTGGATCTGTTTCAGCAGGCCAAAGACAATCCCGTTGGCACGGTGGATTACGATATTGACAAATTCATGGGCGTTATAAAACTTGCCGCGGAAAAAGCAAATTGGGGGAACCCTGATGCCGGTATATTCCAGGGATTCAGCGCTTATTATTCCCACAATACGTATGTGGCAGAAGTAGCCGAGGTAATCATGAAAAAAGATACCCCGGTAGTCACCAAAGTCACTTGTGCAGTGGATTGTGGCATCGTAATCAATCCGATCGCAGCCAAAAACCAGGTGGAAGGTGGTGTGGTAGACGGTGTCGGACATGCGATGTACGGCGATTTCTCCTTTTACAACGGTCAACCGCAGCAAAATAACTTCCATCAATACCGTATGATAAGGATGAAAGAAGCCCCGAAAGTAGAAGCGTATTTTGTAAAAAGCTACAATGACCCTACCGGCCTGGGCGAACCGGCTTTACCCCCGGCAGGAGGTGCTGTGGCCAATGCAATTTATAAAGCTACCGGTCAAAGATTTTACAAACAACCATTTATGAAAGACCAGATTGTACTGGGCTAGTCGCTCAGAAGCGATTTTAAGTTGTGATTATCACCTTATAGAAAACCTCATTTTATATCTGTAAAAGTACATCGGCAGATATAAATGAGGTTTTTTTATTAATTTCCAGACTAAACAATGCACATCGAAACAAATTTAACAGGAATTCATTATATTAATTTCTTTTACAATACTTATGGGAATAAAAAGAGCCCTGTTTTTTTAATTTTTTAAGCTGAGCCAATGTCCGATGCCGATAAAAATATCGACCGACTTCACGAAAAATTAAACCTGCTACTCAAAAAACAAGAAGCTTTTCAGAATGAGATTAATCGCCTTAAACATGAAATAGACTCCCTCAGCACACAGAAAGCTTTTACACAGAAAAATAAACCTGCCACATTGGAAACCGGGGTTGTCGTATCAACGCCTGAAAAAAAAGACCAAGCCAAGGTGCCTGATCCACCACCGTTTAAACCCACTACCCGGATCAAGGTACCGTCTTTCACCATCAAACAAAGCCTGGAGAAGTTCATTGGCGAAAACCTCATCAACAAGATCGGCATTATTATCACCGTCATCGGGGTGGCAATCGGTGCCAAATACTCTATCGAACGTCAGCTCATCAATCCCCTCACCAGGATAATTTTAGGTTATGCGTTCGGAATAATCCTGTTGGTATTGGCCATCAGACTAAAAAAGAAGTACGAGCCTTACAGTGCCGTACTTGTCAGTGGCGCCATGGCTATTTTGTACTTTATTACCTTTGCGGCCTATGATTTGTACGGACTTATCACCCAGCTAACCGCCTTTGCCCTTATGGTGGCGTTTACCGTATTTACTGTTTTTGCGGCCATACAATATAACCGGCAGATAATCGGTGTCATCGGCCTGGTAGGTGCCTACGCCGTTCCATTTTTATTAAGCGACGGATCAGGCAGTCATATCGTCCTTTTAACATATATGACAATTATCAATACCGGCATACTTATTATTGCCTTCAAAAAACACTGGAAACCGCTGTACTACTCGGCCTTCTCCCTAACATGGCTCATATTTACCACCTGGTATATCGCAGATTTCGATCCACAGGCACATATGGCCGAAGGGTTGGCATTCAGCTTATTGTTTTTTATCATTTTTTATCTTTCATTTCTCGCCTATAAATTGGTACAGAATGAAACGTACAGCGTAAGCCATGTTGCTGTCCTGTTATCCAACTCATTTATCTATTTCCTTTTTGGCTACAACATGCTTGGTTACCATGAAAGCAGCAGTCAGTTTTTGGGCTTGTTTACGTTGGGCAATGCGATCATTCACTTCGTTGTAAGCACCATCGTATACCGGAAAAAATTGGCCGATCGCAACCTTTTCTATTTCGTGTCAGGGCTGGTACTGGTGTTCATTACCATCGCTATACCGATTCAACTGGATGGCAATTGGGTGACCATACTATGGGCCTGCGAAGCCGCTTTGTTATTCTGGATTGGCAGAACGAAAAGAGTAACCGTCTACGAGCAGCTTTCCTATCCCTTGATGATACTTGGATTCATCAGTCTCACAGACGATTGGTTTGACAGGAGTTTGATCCTGAATTATGTTCCGGTTTTTAACATCCAATTCCTCTCTTCCCTGATTTTTATGATGGCCATGGGTTTTATTAACCGGATTAATTTCCATAAAAAGTATGCCCTTAAACCGGAAAACCTTCACGCTTACCGGAAGTTGTTCAACTTTACTATCCCGGGCATGCTGGTTTTTGCACTGTATGGCTCACTGCTGCTCGAGGTGATGGCTTATTTTGATCAACAATATGTCAATTCCCTCATCGAGGTCAAATTAAATCAGAATGGATCGACTACTTCATATTATGATAGAGACATCCCCAAATTTAAGGCCATTTGGATGATGAATTATACACTACTGTTTGTAAGCCTTCTGTGCTTTATCAATGTATTCAAGATTAAAAACCAGACCCTGAAGCTGGTAAACATCAGTACCGGGGCAGTAATGCTGATTATTTTTCTTACCGGCGTGTTAACGATTCTGGGCAATCTACGGGAAAGCTATCTCCAGCAATACCTTGGCCAATATTATGAGCGTGGAATCATGCATTTAAGTATCAGATATGTCTCCATCGGCTTTCTGGCACTGTTGCTCGTTGCCGGCTGGAAACAACTGCATAATTGCCAATCGAAACCCAAACCTAAAATAGTTTTTGAGATAATCGTGCATTTAACGATCGTGTGGGTACTGAGCAGTGAACTGTTTCACTGGATGGATCTTTTTGCTGTCAAAAATATCTACAAACTGGGATTAAGCATCCTGTGGGGTGTTTATGCTTTACTACTGGTGGTTTTGGGAATATGGAAAAGTAAAAAATACCTGCGTATGGTGGGCATTGTCTTATTTGCCATCACTTTGTGTAAACTTTTCTTTTATGACATAGCACAATTAAATACCATTAAAAAGACCGTTGTTTTTGTTTCCCTGGGTACATTGTTGCTTATTATTTCTTTTCTTTATCATAAATACAAAAACAAAATCAATGAATACGAAAGCTAGCCTGCTACTGATCTGGTTTTTGGGTTTTGGCACTTTTCAGAGCTCCGGACAAAATCAGGGTTTTAGCTACAAGCGAAAAATTGAAGGCATTTCAGACACCTGGCATAAACTCGTTCTGGAAAATGACATATTTATCAACGCAGCAAATGATTTAGGCGATATTAGGATACTGGGGATCAAAGACGAAAAAGATACGCTGGAGGCTCCATACATCCTTAAAATTGTTACCGGTAAGCATGTAAAAAGCGAAATTCCTTTTAAGCTTATCAATCAAACCACCCATGAAAAAGGGAATTATTACACCTTTGAAGTCCCTGGATCAGAAGAAATCAACCAAATTATTTTAGATTTCGAGGAACAAAATTTTGATTGGAAGGTTGACCTGGAAGGAAGCCAGGACATCAACGATTGGTTTACCATTTTGCAGGATTATCGTATACTTTCCATAAAAAACGCTGTTACAGATTATACATTCACAAACCTCACATTTCCTGCTGCTAAGTTTAAATACTTCCGTTTATTAATAAAAGAGGATGAAAAACCGGGACTTTTAAAAGCAAGCCTGATTAAAAATGAGTCCGAGCCGGGCAAATACCGGAATTATGAGATAAAATCGTTCGAAGTCTCTGAAAACGACAAACATAAACGAACAATTCTGGACGTTCATCTTACCGAATTTGTACCGGTCTCGATGATTATTCCGGACATTGAACAGGATTTCGATTTTTACCGGCCGGTAAAAGTGCAGTGCCTTGTTGATAGTGTAGAGGGACCGGATGGGTGGAACTACAACTACCAGGAGGTCTTTAGTGGCATGTTAAGCTCGCTGGAAGAGCCCGGGATAACCCTGAACCAGCCAAAAGCTTCTGTATTTAAAATCACGATTGACAATCAAAACAATACCCCTTTGAAAGTCAATTCGGTGGTTATACGCGGCAACCTGTATGAGTTAACCTGCCGGTTTTCGGAACCTGCCACTTACTTTCTTTTTTATGGAAACAAAGGCCTGGCTGCACCGGATTACGACATAGGATGTTTCAGCGATAAAATCCCGGTGGATATTCTCCCTTTAAAACTTGGTGCAACCGAATCAATACCACTAAATCAGGAAGCTACATCACAGCCCCTTTTCACGAATAAGCTATGGCTTTGGACGCTGATGATATTAATTATTGCTCTTTTGGGATGGTTCAGTTTCAAAATGATAAAAAAATAAATCCATTACAACCTTGCTCCGTTAAAGCGGTTTTTGCTTATTTTAACACTTTATGAGCAGGAATAAATACCTTCGGATTCTAGAGCTGCAACCGGGCGTGTCAAAAAAAGAGATCAAGCAGGCCTACAGACGGTTGTCAAAAAAATATCATCCGGATGTGAGCAAAGATGTCCATGCTAAGGAAAAATTTATAAGCATTAACGAAGCGTATAAATTTTTGATGGAGGTAGGCGCTCATCCCAGACAACAGCAGGCATCCTCACCCGCCTACGAGTATAATGCCCATGATGAGGCCTTTGAGGCATGGCGCCGAAAAGCACGCGATTATGCCAGAAAAAGAGCGACCGAGGCAGAAAGGGAAAGAAGCCTGTTAATAAAGGATATCCTGATCTGTTTCAAGTATGTGGCCGTGGCAATTGCCCTCTTCGACACATTGCTGGCCATTGACTACATCATTCCTTACCAAATCCGCAGGGATGAGATTCTGGGTATGGAAAAGGTGAGAAAAGTATTTGACAGAAGGTATGGTGACAGGGATTTTTCATACAAATATTTAGATATATCGTTACATACCAACCATATAAGGCTAACAGCCCAGGCACAACTGTATTTCAATGATCATGACCCTGTCATGATTACTTCGACGAGGATTTTCAACACCCCTGTTTCTTTGGAAAACATCTCCGGTGACCCCGGACCGGTCTTTGAACAAGCCTACGGAATTTACAGGGGATTTGGCTTTTTGATACCTATTGTGATGATTTGCCTGTTGTTTTACGGTTTTATTGTAAAAAATCAGGAAAACAGATTTTCACTGGCCATTGTATTAGCCATGCTTTTTATCATTCAACTGTATATTTTTATCGCCGTTTGAACGAATGGCTGATTATTTTAACAGAAATGTTTAAATTGCCTGCCCCTTAAAAGAAGCGACCTTTAACCAATGAAAAAAATTAAAATCATTGCCTTTGACGCTGTGGGTAAATGAGCCACTTTTTACTGATACCCGTGAGAAATGTAAGTCGATTTTGGCCCCCTACATAAAGCCCTCCGAAATTGAAGAAAAACTGTATGAAACTGAAATGAGAAATTTACACTTGTTCGGCTACGGAATTAAAGGGTTTGTGCTTTCTATGATTGAGACTGCCGTACAGTTATCTTACGGTAACATTTCAGGAAAAGAAATACAACAAATCATCAACATGGGAAAAGAAATGATTCAACAGCCCATCCGGCTTATCCCTAAAGTGCGGGAAACACTTGAAAAACTATGGCTAGGAATATGAACTGATGGTTATCACCAAAGGCGATCTGTTTGATCAGGAAAGCAAAATCGCCCGATCGGACCTGGCTGGGTTTTTCAGTATCATTGAAATAGTCAGTGAAAAATCGGAAGACACCTATGCCAGGATCATTGACCGGTACCAGATCAATATGAACGAATTTCTCATGGTTGGCAATTCGCTGAGGTCCGACGTGCTACCGGTATGTAACCTCGGGGGCAGGGCTGTGCATGTTCCTTTTCACACTACCTGGAAACATGAGGAAATAGTGGAAAATCTCACCGAAGATCTGGCCTATCTTAAAATTGGGAGTATCGAACACCTGTCAGACATTCTTGTGCAATTGAATGGTAAAGCGTGAAATTGGCACCGGGAATCATTGAAAATAAACGTTAATTAATCCACTTATGCTTTTGAGACATGAAATATTATCAACATTTAAAACAGGCATTTATCCGGCGGTGTTTCTGTTTCAGGTAACTGCGAGCGGGTTTGAGAGTGGGTCTCTTCATTTTCCCCAAACTTCGCGCCCTGCGGCGGCCTGTATTTTTGAAAAGGTATCGCCAACAAATTGCCGAGCGCATCATGCTCTGTGGCATCCATATGTGTATCAATGCCATACTTTAACGTTTTGGTATCCTCGACCTCAGCGAAAGTGCCAAAGATCCTGTCCCAGATTGAAAATATGTTGCCATAGTTGGTATCCGTAAGCGGTTGCGTGTAGTGATGGTGCACTTTGTGCATTAGTGGGGTAACAAAAACATAAGAAAGCATCCGGTCCACGGACTTTGGTACACGAACGTTGGCATGGGTGATATGGGCAAATAATACCGAAAGGCTTTGATATAACATCACGGTCCCCATGGGAGCCCCGACAATAACCACCGCCATGATGGTAAAGCAAATTCTAAAAACAGTTTCACCGGGATGATGTCTCAAACCGGTTGTGACATCTACAGTGGTATCGCTGTGATGAACCAGGTGAAACTTCCACATCCATTTTACCTTATGTTCGGTCCAATGTATCAGATAGGCGCCAATAAGGTCGAGCAGCAATACCCCGACAACCACCTGCAGCCAAAGGGGCATTTCTACGATGTATAACAACCCAAATTTATTAGACGAGGCAAAATCAGAGGCCCAAAGCAAAACCCCTGCTAAACCGAATCCAATAATTACTGTCGTAAGTGTAAAAAACAGATTTAACCCCGCATGCCTTACTTTTTTGTATTGAAAGGCAAACAAAGGCAAGGTTCCCTCCAAAATCCAAAAAAACACAAGCCCTCCGATTAATAAGGTGGTCCTGAAGGCGGGAGGAATATTTTCAAAATAATCTAACAGTGCTTCCATTTCCAAATTCTTTAGTGTCAATACATCTGCACATGAGTGCAGTTAACAAAATAGCCTCTAATGATCACACTACAACTGGCCGATGCTGCTTTTAATCTATAAAAATAAATTAAATTTTCATCAAAACAGGCCAAAAAGGTCAGATAATAGTGCGTCTGAATAGAATAATCTTCTTTTTTTTGGTATAATCGGTTTATTTATCGTAATATTACGATGAAAGAATACGTTATGGGCACCACCAAAGCACAGTACTTTACCAAAGAGCAAAACACAATAGCCGATATGGCAAGGGCCATAGGACACCCGGCCAGAGTGGCGATATTGGAATGTTTGGTGGACGCTAACGGCTGCATTTGCAGTGACTTTGTTAACGAATTACCTTTGGCACAGTCAACCATATCACAGCATCTGAAAGCGTTAAAAAAAGTTGGTATCATCAAAGGTAAGGTGGTAGGTACCAGGGTTTACTATTGTATCGACAAGACAGTGTGGCGTGAAGCAAGGGAGGCTTTTCATGTTTTGTTTAACGCTGGTCAAACCATGGATGATTGTTGAAAAGTATACATGGACAAGGTCGATAACAATTCTAGTCACGATTCTAGTCATAGTATGACTCCAAGTCATACTATGACTAATAACGAAAATAGCAGCGAAAGCGATCAAACAAATAATTAAACATTTAACTAATTATAAATTTCTATTTTTTTACAGTAAAACAATGAGTAAAAACATGCTGGTTCTATGTACCGGCAATTCCTGCAGAAGTCAGATGGCGGAGGGTTACCTGAAACATTTTGCCGGTGACAAAGCCCGGATTTACAGCGCGGGTGTAGAAACGCACGGTGTCAACCCCAGGGCCATCGCTGCAATGAAAAAGGATGGAATAGACATTTCCGGTCACACTTCCAACCATGTCGATGAATTCAGTGATATTGATTTTGATCTGGTCATTACAGTTTGCGATAATGCTAAGGAAAGGTGCCCGGTGTTTCCATCCAGGGCCAGGCAATTCCATCAGAATTTTGAAGATCCTGCCAAAGTAACCGGCCCGGAAGATGTGGTTAACAGAAAATTTGAAGTGGTGAGGGATAAGATTAAAACCTATTGCCAACACTTTGTTCAGGATAATCTGGACTGACCCGGAGCAAAACCGGAAACTGACACCTGGATGGCACATTAATTGCTCAGCATTAAAACAGATACAAATCGCTACTACCATGCTTATCCTATCCAGGCTAAATCCCGTTTTGGCCACCATCACTTTCTTAGTGATTTCAGGCATTTGCTCTGTTGTATGTAATGCCCAGGTTGGAGAAGTCATCGAAAAAGCCAAAGAAAACAAAAGCGGCAAAAACCGGTCCTCAGATGACAGGCTAAGTTCAGGTTGGTTTTTTGTAGACATGTTTATTGGTATCACCGATTTTGCCATACGCACTATCCCAGTAGCTCAGCAGGATATTTTGAGCAGAAAGTATGAAGAACCGTGGTTGGTATCCTTAGAAACCGGATTTACGGGTGGTTACGCGGGACCTCATAACACGCTGGCTTTTATCCCTGCTTTGCAGGGAAACTGGGGATTGTTTTCTTCGGAATTCAGACTTAACCGCATTTTTGACGCAAGCGGTAATTTTCAGACACTCGATTGGCAAATACTGGCATTTAATCTCATAAATCGTGAAAAGGTGAAATTTTATATGGGCGGGGGATTCAGCCACCATCAAAAAACCAGTGATACATTCATGGAATATGCAACAGGTCTTAAGTTATTTTTCGATCAAAGATCCCTGTCACCAGCCATTTCCGTACGTTGGTCCCCTGATTTTAATACTGGTATCACCACCAGGTTCGAATTAAACACCCGGCTTTCCAAACGGATCATAAGCACAGACAGATTTCACGTGAACATGATGGCAGGCCTGGTATATCAAAGATACTTTGAAACAACGGACTTTTACTTTGTTCAGGCCGGGGTCGACTTTATGATATTTTAGGTATTACGTTCAAGGCATGTGTTGTTAAAATTTCAATTTTTTCTCCGATCGAAGTGAATGTTCCAAATAATTCTGAGCACACTTCAGAAAATGATCAAACTATTTCCTTTTTAACTTGTTGGAATATATATTTGTTCACTATTTATATTTAATCTAAATAAAGAGAGTTGTCAGAGATAAAGGTTGTATTAGCCGATAAACATGATTTGACCAGTGCCGGAATAAAGGCTTTTATCTCCGAAAGGCACGATCTGACACTCATTAAATCAGCCACCACTAAAAACGCCCTGCTCAAATCCCTGAAAGAAAACAAGCCCGATGTTTTGATCGCCGACTACAACATCCAGGGATTTCTAACACTGAATGATCTGGAAGAAGCGAAAGCAGTATCATCGCAAACCAAGTTACTGATCGTTTCTTCGGATAATGACAGGGAAAATATCAACAAGGTATTGGAGTCGGGCATTAATGGTTATGTCACAAAAGAATGCTCTAAGCAGGAAATTGTCAACGCCATCTACGCAACTGCTAAAGGGCAAAAATTTTTCTGTAACAAAATTCTGGATATTCTTTTGGAGAAGCACACCCAAAAGGAAGATGAAAATTGTGAGCCCACCAACCTCAGCAAAAGGGAGACTGAAATACTGAAGCTGATTGCCAAAGGAAATTCCACACTAAAAATAGCAGATAAACTTCATCTGAGCCACCATACGGTAAATACCCACCGCAAAAACATCCTGAAAAAGCTGAAAGTCAAATCACCGACCGAGTTGATCATATATGCCATCAACACTGGAATGGTTAAACCAAATAATACCTAATCATGGTGAATTCGGCTACTATTTATAGCTATTGAGTATGCCTACTACTAGCTATTAGAAAATACCCACCGGAAGCGATTGACACAGGAAGTCCCGTGCTGTAAATTTGAATAATTATTTATAATCATTCTAAATAACATGCATAAAATTAACCTGTATATACCACTAGGGTGCTTAATGATCATGAATATTTTGGGGACAAGTACTGCGTTTAGCAAGAACCAGCCATCAGATATAGCCCAAAGAAAGATAATCACCGCAGGCAGTGCCATCACTGAGGTCGTTTGTGCCCTTGGTCATTGTGACGACATCATTGCCACGGACAGGACCAGCATTTATCCTGAGAAAATGCAAGGTCTTCCTTCCATAGGTTACCGGAATAATATCAATGCTGAAAATATCATTGCGCAGGCGCCTGATCTCATTTTGGCTGAGAAAGGCTATGTTAGAAGGGAGATTATTAATCAACTTCAATCTACTGACATTGAATTTCACGCACTGATCGACCCGTTGTCCTTTGAGGACACTAAGACACTTATCCGGGAAATAGCTGAAATATTGAATGCCACTTCAAAAGGTGAAAAATTGATCAAAAGCATGGAAGCTGAGTGGAAAGAAATTGAAACTTCGCTGGCGGCAGTAGATACAAAACCAAAATTACTATTTATCTTCTCCCGTGGGCCGGGTGCACAAATGATAGCGGGTGATGAAACTTTTGTGGTAAATCTTTTCAAAATGGCTTCGGGCAAAAATGCTGTGACAGCGATAAAAGGCTTCAAGCCACTAAATACCGAGTCGCTGATCACAGCCAACCCCGATTATGTGGTTTTCGGAAACCAGGGGCCACATGTTATTGCTGCCGGAGCCAAGGGAAAAAATGAGGCATTGAATATCCCTGGTATGGCACAAACTACCGCTGGTCGAAAACTTCAGTTTATTACCCTTGATTTGGTGATGATATCCAACTTTGGCCCCCGGCTCATGCAGGCCGTTAGGGAATTGGCAAGTGCAATTCACCCTGAAATACAAAATGAACTAAGCCGGTAATGATTGTTCACTCCATAGTCAAAAAGAATTCAAAGGCATTGGCTATACCTTTGCTGTCAGTATTACTGCTGGTCATTTTCATAATTTCATTAGGCATCGGTGCAGTCAGGATATCAGGACTGGAAATCATCTACCTTTTTCTCGAAAACATGGGATTGGTAAATGTTGAAATCGAGGAGGTAAAAGCCATTGTACTATATGATATAAGGTTACCCAGGCTTTTCCAAACCGTTTTAATCGGAGCAGCCCTTGGGGCCAGTGGTGCTGCCTTACAGGGCATTTTTCGTAACCCACTGGTTGAGCCGGGTTTAATCGGGATCTCAGGAGGTGCGGCTGTCGGAGCAGTAGTAGTCATAATTTTCGGAGGTCTTATCACACAGGTAGTCAAGGATATATTGGGCGTATACATCCTTCCGGTTTTTGCCTTTATCGGTAGTCTGGTAGCCACCTTGACGGTTTATTACATCGCCAAATCAGTAAGCAAAACAAACGTAACACTGCTTATACTTGCCGGAGTAGCCATCATGGCATTATGCCAGGCCTTAATCGGATTAGGCATATTTTATGCCGATGACAATCAAATACGTACTTATAATTTCTGGATTTTAGGTGATCTGAGTGGCGGTACCTGGGAAAAAATCATCACAGCAGCGCCATTGATTATTTTGCCTGTGATTCTTATTTTAAGACATAACAAGTCATTAAATGCCATTTCAATCGGCGAGGCAGAAGCCTATCATATGGGAGTCGATGTAGAAAGGGTTAAATATGTAATCATCATCCTCAGCGCCCTTGCAGTAGGCACGGCAGTTTCGCTGGCAGGAATAATTGCCTTTATTGGTTTAGTAATTCCACATCTTGTTCGATTAGCCTTCGGACCCGATCACAAAATTGTATTATCCGGGTCCGCCTTAGGAGGGGGCATACTTTTAATGGTCGCCGATATTATCGCCCGCACGGTCGTAAGCCCTGCGGAACTTCCCATTGGTATTATCACTGCCATGATTGGTACCCCCTTCTTTATTTATATTTTGATGACCGCCAAAAAGAAAAAAATGATCTGATGCTCATAGCCAGGAATATATCGTATTCGATTGGCAACAAGTCCATTCTCCGTGATGTTGATCTTACGCTGGAACCTGGAGAGTTTAAAGCAATTGTAGGACCTAACGGAGCGGGAAAATCCAGCTTGTTGAAAATAATTACGGGTGAAAACAAGTCTTACAAAGGTAAAGTTCATTACCACGGGAAAATGCTTAATGCCTTCAAAATTAATGAAATATCGAAAGTAAGGGCTGTGCTTCCGCAGGAATCCCAGGTCAATTTTCCTTTCACAGTGAGTGAAATTGTAGAGATGGGAAGGTCCACTTTCAGGGATAAAAAATCACAATTGGACAAAATTGTGAAAGCAGTGATGCAAAATACGAATATCACGCATTTACGAGACCGAAGTTATCATTCATTATCAGGAGGTGAAAAACAAAAGGTTCAACTCACCAGGGTCATGGCACAAATGTGGGGGAGCAGTAATTTATCGAGGTTTATTTTCCTTGATGAGCCCACGGCGAGTCTTGATATGGCCCAGCAACATCAGATGATGGGTTTGGCGAAGAAGTTATCCAAAAACAATATTGGCGTTCTTGCGGTTATCCACGACTTGAATCTGGCCATACCATATGCTGATAACATAGTATTTATGAGACAAGGAGAAGTAATTTGCCAGGGGAAAGTGAAGGATATTATGCGTAAGGAAAATATTGAAACGACATTCAGTCACGAAGTTACCGTCACCTTTGACCAGGTGAATAAAGTGCCTTATGTCATTCCAAAAATCAATCGACCGGAGGCGAAAAATAATGTTGTGAGAAATTTAAATTATGAGTCTTATGAGCAAATCAACAATTACTGAATTGATAGAAAACGACCTTTCTAAGAGGTGGGAAGATGTTAAAAATAATAATCCGGGTATAAGAATCAGAGAAGCTGCAAAGCGTTTGAATGTCAGCGAAGCAGTTCTCCTGGCCACAACCCTAGGAGAAAATTGCATCAGGCTGGAGGGTAATTGGAAAAAGTTTTTGAAGCGGTTGCCTGAACTGGGTAGGGTAATGTCCCTGACCAGGAACGAAAGCTGCATCCTGGAACATAAAGGAACTTTCGAAGAAGTAAAAACATTCGGGAAAAATGATCATGCCATGGCAACTGTAATCGGTGCCATTGAAACCAGGGTGTTTTTCAAAAACTGGCATGTAGCTTTTGCAGTTAAACAGCAAAAAAAAGACAGAGAACTTACCAGCCTGCAGGTTTTTGATAAAAGCGGCGATGCGATTACTAAAATCTATCTGCAAGACGCCAGTAACTTCGATGCTTATAATAGTATCGTCGGTGAATTCAAGGCCAGGGATCAATCCCTCTCTCAGCCGGTATCGGAAATTCTCGGGAAAGAGTATGCCAGTAAAATCGATGAAAAGGCTTTTTTGGAAGGTTGGGGAAAGCTAAAGGACACCCATGATTTTTTTGGTTTGCTCAATGAACACAGTGTTCACAGGCATCATGCCCTAACCATCGCCGAGGGTAAATTTACACGTAAAATAGCGCTTTCTTCCACCATTCAACTTCTAAATGAAGCTTCTAAACTAAAAATACCGATCATGATATTTGCCGGAAACAAAGGAAATCTGCAAATCCATCAGGGACCTGTAAGAACGATCCGGCTACTCGAGCGTGGCCATCTCGGTAACGAAAAATGGCTCAATGTGCTGGATCCTGATTTTAATCTTCACTTGCGCCAGGACCACATAAAATCTGCGTGGGAAGTAAGAAAACCAACAGAGGACGGCATAGTGACCAGTGTTGAAGTATTCGATGAAAACCAAGAACTAATAGCCTGGTTTTTTGGCCTGCGTAAGCCAGGAAACAAAGAATTGGATGCATGGAAAGAACTGGTTGACCGTTTGCCGACCGATAAATACTGAATAACTTTTCAAATACGACTGTTATGAAAAAGAAGCTGGTGAGTCTTCTGGTCTGTATTTTTATTGTCTCTCAAGGTTTTTCCCAGCTATCGACCGGAACAATAAAAGGCAGGATACTCGATATGAATAAGAATCCACTGCCTGGCGCTGTAATCAAACTGGAAAACAGTGTCACAGGAACAGTAAGTGACGCAAATGGTCATTATAGGCTGGATAAAGTGCCTACAGGTAAACAAAAAGTTTTTTTTAACTTCCTGGGTTTTCAGGAAGTCGGTAAAAAAATCTTGGTCCAACAGGGCATTAATGAATTAAGTGACGTCATATTAAACGAAGAGATTAGATCCCTGGATCAGGTAGTGATTACCGCAACAAGAACCGAAACAGATATCGAAAATGTTCCTGTACCGCTCCAAATAATTTCCAAAGAGGAAATCCGGAATATCGGGGCAACCAGGTTGAACGAGGTTTTGTTAGAGCAAACCGGATTACTCATCGACTCCGATCACGGTACGGGGCTTCAGATTCAAGGCTTTGCTGCTGACTATGCCCTGATCCTCATTGACGGCGAGCCGGTGATCGGAAGAACTGCAGGGACGCTGGATTTATCCAGGATTGCAGTCAACAATATTGAAAGGATTGAAATTGTGAAAGGGCCCACGTCTTCACTTTATGGGAGTGAAGCTATGGCCGGTGTAGTTAATATTATTACCAAGCGAAATCTAAGTCCGTTTTCTGTTGGACTCCAAAGCCGTTACAGAACCAACAACACCCTTGACTTCAATAGTAGTGTAGCCAGCCTCGGTGATAAATTGGGTGTAGAGATGAATCTGGATTACTTGAGATCCGATGGCTATGACCTCACTCCCAATACTATCAGCAACACTGCCCCTGAGTTCAATGCCTATACCATACAGCCAAAAATCAGCTACAAATTCAGCCAGCGCACCAATCTGGCAGTTAGTGCCAGGTACTATCATGAAGAACAGGAAAACAGGCAGGAAATTAAAAATGAACAGGATACCTTTGTCGTTAGCGACCAGGGACTTAGGAAAGATTATGCCATTAACACAGACCTCACCCATACCTTCAATGCCCGTCACAAACTAAGGCTGAGAAATTACTATACAAAATATGAAACAGAAACAGAGTTAAACCATCAAAATGATGGATCTTTGTATAATTTTAACTTTTTCGATCAATCCTTCAACCGCACAGAACTCCAATATGATGCTGTCATCAGCCCTATACAAAGCGCTACCCTGGGAGCAGGTTTATTTGTTGAAGAAGTAGAGGCTACACGATACGAAAATGTCAATCAATTCACAGCCTCCTATGCTTTTGCTCAGTATCAGTGGGCACCACTTGAAAAGTTTAATATAGTGGCGGGCGCACGGTTTGACCAGCATAGCGAATACTCCTCACAGCTTTCTCCAAAACTGGCCGTACAATACAGGTTTAATGAAAAGCTTAAAGTTCAGGTTTCTGCCGGGGCCGGATATAAAGCACCTGACTTCAGGCAGTTACTATTGAATTTCACCAATCCGGTAGTTGGGTACAGTGTGCTTGGCTCCAGTGTTGTCAGGGAAGGCATCCGCCGGTTGGAAGCCGAAGGCCAGATAGCTCAAATTCTGATTGACCCGAACACCATAAGCGAAATAAAGGCAGAAAGTTCCTGGTCGTTCAATTTTGGCTGGGAATGGAAGCCATTTGCTGATAAAGACTTCCTCATAAAAACTAATTTATTCAGGAACCTTATCAATGACCTCATAGATACAACGCCGGTAGTAAGAAAAACCAATGGTCAAAATGTCTTTTCCTATTTTAACTTCGACGAGGTTATCACACAGGGAGTTGAGGCGGAAATGCACTATCGACCGCTCAATAACCTCTCCTTCAGACTTGGCTATCAGTTTTTGGATACAAGGGATGTGGAGATGTTAAATGAGGTTAAAGAAGGGAGAGTATTCGCTGCCGGAGAAAATGGTGCTAGTGCTTTCAGAATCGATAGATCGGATTACAAGGGACTATTTAACCGCTCCAGGCATTCAGGCAACATCAAAGTTAACTATCACCTGAAAAGACTGGGCATGGATTTTTCTGTCAGGGGCATTTATACCGGAGAATTTGGTGTACGTGATTCTAATTTTAGCGGCGTTTATGATGCCTATGATGAGACAGCAGATGATAATTTGTTATGGAACAGTTCAATACAAAAGTTTTTCCGCAACGGCTTTGCTTTAGAGGCCGGTGTACGAAATATGCTGGACAGGAGAAATCAGCATGTGCCCACTATGCCCGGCAGGATATTGTTCGGGGGTTTTTCATACCAATTCAGCAAACAATAATAACATAGAACAAAAGTGAGCAATAATAATAAACATGGAGTGATAACATAATCATATTAATCAAATGAAACCTTTAAAACAAATATTACTGATAAGTTTGTTACTGTTAACAGCAGCTTGTGATGATGACGATGAGCCGGAGGCAGTAGCACCTTTGGAAGCACAAATAGCTAATGATATTCCGGCTAATCCGCAACCTCCGGGTCCACCTACCGGTGCCCTCCCTGATTATACATTATTCAGCTTTGAAACCGGGGCTATCGTGGCCGATTCTGACTCGACTACCACTAATTGGGATATAGGATTGAGCGGGCTTTCTATTATTGTCAATGGTGGTGTAAGTGGTCCCGGATCAACAGAAGCCCAGATATTAACAGGCTTGTTCGATGAAATAACCACAGCCCCGGAAAATGGGTACGCTTCTGATACAGCCGAGGGTACTGCGATTCCCACCGGAAGTGGAAACGGATGGTATAACTATAATCTGAACGGAAACAACGTGGTAACCCCTATCCCCGGCAGAGTTATCGTAATCAGAACAAATGATGGTAATTATGCAAAATTTGAGATTTTAAATTACTATAAGGGGAATCCGGATGTTACCACAGCGGAATTTATCGACTTTAACACCCGTCCTCCTGGCAGATATTATACCTTTAAATATGTGTATCAGCCGAATGGGAGCAGGGATTTCTAGTCTTATCGGTAGTGCAAGAAGCTTCACAAGCTTAGCTTTCTGAAAATCAAAAGGATATATGCATTATTTTTAAAGATATTAAGTCCTTGGTGGCCCCACAGCTTTGAGTTAAATTTGATGCGACACAACTTAAAAAACAATAGGGGCTACCAAGGCACAAATTTATGCATAGATCCCCGGTAACGCTGAAAATAAGGGCGAGACAGGATGAAGAATTTTTATATAATCTTTTTAGCCTTTACTTTTGCAGCATGCTTTCTATCAATAACCTCACCTACTACATCGGTGGCCGCCCTATTTATGATAAAGCCTCCCTGCATATAAAGCCAAGGGATAAAATCGGTCTGATTGGGTTAAATGGAACCGGTAAAACCACTTTGTTAAGATTGATTACAGGCGAATACCAGTTCGACAGCGGCGAAATCAGTAAGAGCAACGATTGTACCATCGGTTTTTTGAATCAGGATCTTCTCTCCTATCAGTCTGATGAAAGCATCCTGCACGTTGCTATGGAGGCTTTTGAAGAAACATTGGAAGTCCAGCGCCAGATAGACAAGATTTTGCACCGGATGGAGGTCAACTATGAGGACAAACTGGTGGACCGGCTCACGAAATTACAGGAGCAATTCGAGGCGATGGATGGTTACACCATGCAATCGAAAGCTGAAGAAATACTGGAAGGAATCGGATTCGATACCGAAGATTTAAACCGGCCTTTGAACGAGTTTTCAGGCGGTTGGCGCATGCGGGTGATGCTGGCAAAGCTACTGTTGGAAAAGCCTTCGCTATTAATGCTGGATGAGCCCACCAACCATCTTGACCTGCCATCTATTCAGTGGATAGAACAATATCTGAGGAGCTATGAAGGGGCGGTAATTGTCGTTTCGCACGACCGGCAGTTCCTGGATAATACTGTAAAAACCATTGTAGAAGTAGCTGGTTTACAATTAAATCTATATCCGGGAAATTATTCCTTTTACCTGCAAGAAAAAGCTTTACGGTCTGAAATACAACAAAATGCCTTTGAGAATCAGCAACAGATGATCAAACAAACGGAAAAGTTCATTGAGCGATTCAGGGCTAAAGCTACCAAAGCCAGACAGGTACAATCCAGGGTAAAGGCCCTGGAAAGACTGGAACGTGTGGAAGAGGTGGTTGATACCAATAAGCCAATTAATTTCAAATTTGAATTCCGGCAAAAATCAGGAAGATTTATCATTAGCCTGAACAATATCTCCAAAGCCTACAACGACCTGGAAATTTTCAAAAATACCACGGCAGCTATTGAAAGGGGCGATAAAATCGCATTGATCGGGGCCAACGGAAGAGGGAAATCAACCCTGCTGAGAATTATAGCCGGCACGGAATCTATGACGGGAGAAAGAATTGAGGGCTACAATGTAATTTCTGCTTTTTATGCGCAGCACCAGTTGGAATCCCTGAATGTGAGTAATGAAATACTCGAGGAATTAAAACAAGCGGGTAGCGGTAAAACAGAAACTGAGTTAAGGAATGTGTTGGGTTGTTTTTTATTCATCGGTGAGGACGTTTTCAAAAAAATCAAGGTCCTTTCGGGTGGGGAAAAATCCAGGGTGGCACTGGCAAAAACCCTGATTTCAGAAGCGAACTTCCTGTTGCTCGATGAGCCTACCAACCACCTTGATATTCAATCCGAAAACATTCTGATTCAAGCCCTGCAACAATACAAAGGCAGCTTTATCATCGTCTCGCACAACCGCCACTTCATCGCCCGGACAGCCAACAAAATCTGGTACATTGATAATCAGGAGATTAAGGAATACCCGGGTACTTACGAGGAATACGAGTACTGGCGCAATAAAAATGCTACCGATGAGGTTCCCACTGCCAAAAACCCGAAAAAAGAACCCGTCCGGAAAAAGCAGGATCCGGAACCATCCACGGGCAAGCAGTCCCAATTGAAAAAACTGCATGATGAGCTGAATGAACTGGAGAAAGAAATCAACCGTTTGGATCAGGAAAAAACCCGGCTGGAGGATGATATGGCCACACCGGCCATCTATGCGAATCCCGACCAACTAGCCGAAGTCAGCGCCCGCTACGATGGCGTTAACCGGTCTCTTACATCAGCCCACGAAAAATGGGAAGAACTGGCATCTGAAATTGACCAGTTGGAAACCCAAAACTGAAAACCTCTGTGTCTTGGTGGTTCACCATTTTTCACCACGGAGGCACCAAGGCACAAAGAGACACAAAGAATTTTGTAGAAAATGTCATGTAACAGCTACAGGCCATCCCGGAAAATTCATAAATTTCTGTTTTTCAGCGTCTTAACTTGTTGCTAACAAAAGAAAAAACCCCGAAATAGGCTGAAATAAGCTTTTTTCGGGGTTTTTATCTTGTTATATTGTAGTT
>NZ_JBXEQE010000045.1:0-38082 GCF_056858335.1 Agaribacillus sp. DX54 | reverse complement strand
GTTTTATATGGTTGATATCGGTATCTCCAAATATGATCACTACACCGTTCCTCAATAATTCTTGTGCAATGTCCTTTGTTATTTTCCAAAGTTCGTTTGATGCAAAGATCCCACCTTCAACGTAAATAATATCAGGACTAAAATCTTTCAGTACTGAATATGAGATAACGTCCCTTTTAAACTCTTCTTTTGTAATTTTACTGTAGTACTCATCAGATGAAATTATAAATCCCAAAAGAAAGTCTTCGGAAACTTCTTCAAGTCTGGCGGTAAGTTTTCTTCCCCACAAACTACTTCTGCCGTTTAAACTCAAAC
This sequence comes from Agaribacillus sp. DX54, assembly GCF_056858335.1. Taxonomy (NCBI): domain Bacteria; kingdom Pseudomonadati; phylum Bacteroidota; class Cytophagia; order Cytophagales; family Splendidivirgaceae; genus Agaribacillus; species Agaribacillus sp. DX54. The sequence goes on along the minus strand of NZ_JBXEQE010000045.1, from coordinate 37,767 downwards.
TATTTTGAAGGTATAATATTTTCATGTTTGCTTAAATTTTCTAAAATTAAAAAGGCCCTGGATAATTGATTTAACAAGGGCCTTTTTATGTACAAAACTCAAAGGTATTTTTGCTATGACTTCTCTTTTTAGCATTGAACAGTTTTTATGAAAATTTTAACCTGTAGTGATTTAATCACCAGCATGTTAGTAGTAACCATCGATCAATCTGTAAACCCTTCTATTGCTCCTGGCCATAATTCGAAAGCGAGTTCATAGGCATTAAGACTTAATGCTTCCGGTATATCCACTTTCACTTTACCTCCTTGGATATTAGCCAGGCCACAGTTGTTTCCTATGTCCTGATCGGCCCATTTATATATGAATTTTACTTTTGGAAATTTTTCACTTATTTTTCTTATAAGATCGATCACACCGGCGTTGGCAGTCTTCCAGATTATTATATTTTCAGGAGTATCATAATCGAAGGAGAAAGCATTCCATTTGGTACCCCAGTTGTCCAAATTCCAGTCATACCAATAAATATACCCGGTAGCCTCATAAGCTTTGCAGGCTTTTTCAAGGGCTATCAAATCCTCGTGATCAAGAGATTCTAGCCTTTGCCTCTCCCGGTTGAGCATTTCCAATTTGCGAAGCAATAAGTTCTTGTGAGGGGGTATATTGTACTTGTTTTTTACCGTGTATACAATATTTGATGATATTTCACCTACGTCCTTGACGACCTGAGGGCATTTGACGATATTGTTAAAATCCACCAGCCTCTCTTTGCCATCCTCATAAGGTTCGCCCTTCAGCAAATTTTTCACATCCTTGACAAGGGTTTTAGGTCCGATAATCTCTAGTTTGTTCTTAACATAATTTGGCATAATCGTGATATTTTTGGTACTCACCATGATGGACAATCAAATACTGGTCCTTAAATACGCTGTGCCAGGACTTTTTTCAATCTATTTTCACCATCCCAAAAGCCTTGTATACCATCCTCACCTCGTAAGGATAAAGCAATTGCCTTTTACCGGTACTTAACCCTTCCACTTCCTTCAGTTTTTTACGTAAGGTTTCCCGGCTGATACCGAACCTTTGCGCTAACTCTGCCTTACTTACAAATCTGATTTCTCCCATAATGTGGGGTCGTTTGGGTTCATTAAAGTTCGTTAGGGTTTGAAGTGCCAACCTTTGCCAGGAAACCACACAAAAACCCTCCAATTTCCCCAATTTACCACTTTTTCACCCAAAGACCATGAACGAAACAAACCTTGCCAAGCCCTATTGATCCCGAGCGATAAATAATTTTCATTTAGATAAAAAAACTGGAAAAATTATGCTCAAATGGATTGCGGGAGGAGCGGCCACTTTTTTAGCACTGCGCTATTTGCTTCGCTTAAACAGGGTGGCTGACACTATCAATTCCCGGACGGGCATCCGGGTGCATAAGGTGGGGCTTTCGGGGATCAGGCTGAAAGCTCGTGTCCTGTTGCAAAATCCGAATCCTATCGAGCTGAATATGCAATACCCCTTTGTCAATATTACCTACAAAGGGACTTCGCTTGGAACCTCAACGGTAAGGAATGAAATGATCAGTATCCCGGGTAATGGCGAGCAGTCTTTTGAAATTGATATACAGTCTGCGGGATGGTTTTCATTAATGCAGGTATTGGGGGGTGACCTTGTAAAAAGGATCAGGAGCGGTGAGAAGGTGACACTGGACATTGTGGCCATTACTTCCACTGTAGTGAACAAAATCCCTTATACGAGGGAGGAAGCCATGAAACTAAACATCTGATGCAGGCCCTACAAAAAAGACATATCAAACCCGGTTATGAGTATGATAAGCTTTTCCCCAAAAGCTCCCGACAGGATACGGTCATCAAAGGAGCAGGCAAGGCCAAACTGCATCATACTATCAACCTGATGAGGGACATGGTTTACGAAACCAAGGGGGATACTAAATTACTAGCCCAAATACTGAAGGGAAAGAACCTGGAAGAAACCTGCCGGAATATTTGGAATTTTGTGTATAACCATATCAGGTACCGCAGGGATAAAAAGGGAGTAGAGCAAGTCCGCAGGCCTGCGCGTACCTGGGCAGAACGCAAGAGGGGAGTAGATTGCGACTGCTATACGGTCTTCATATCCTGCATACTGACTAACCTGGATATTCCTCATAGCATAAGGATGACCAAATACGAGGAAAACCGTTTCCAGCATATCTATCCAGTGGTCCCCAAGAATGGTAGATTAAAGAAAGAGCCATTGCCCCTTGAACATCTCCCAAATAACGGGTGGCAAAAGGAGTCGGGGTACATCACCATTGATTGTGTCACCGATTATTTCGATTACGAGGCGCCATTTTCCGACTACCGGGATTTCGATATGCAAAGCCGTATACCAGTGGGGGAAATTCATGGCTTGGCGATGGCAGCAGTGAGTGGGGTAGATTCGGCGGGTCTTATTGATGATTTGGGAATATTCTCTTTGAAGCAGCCTGCCCTGCCGCTCCGGGAGAGCACTGAAAATGAACCCGGGGCATCGGGGAGGAAGAATACGCCAACGTGCAGGTTGATCATTAAAACTGTACTGAAGGAAGAGGACACTCTTAAACCTCCGAAGCTGATCATAACAAAACCTGGTACAACGGCAGAGGAACCAAATGAAAGTCACCAGCCGGAACATCCGGGAATATCACCGGGCCAGGTCAGCCGTGCAGAGCAGCGCTGGTTTTTGGATAAAACTACTGCTCGCTGCAGGTGCGGGTTATGGGGCGTACAAACTATTTGAATTTAGAAATTGAACATTAAACGATTATGGAATTACATCGATTGGACGGAATAGAAGCATCAGGCCTGGATAACATCGATATCCAGGATGTAAACTATGAAGCGGTGGAGGAGGGATTCAGCTCATCCCAGGTCGAGGCATTGGAAGCGTTGGGATACGTACATGGGCCGGACATTGTGTACGAGATACAGGATGAAGAAGGCAATGTGGTGATGTATGCGGATGCCGAGGAGAACCTGTATGTAGTGGACGGCCTGGGTGAGCTGGGTTTCCTGAAGAAGATCGGGAGAGGCCTGAGAAATGCTACGAAATTTGTGAGACGTAAAGTAGTGAAGCCGGTGGCCAGGGGGGTTAGAAAAGCCGCAAAGTTCACTGGTAAGAAGGTGCTAAAACCAGCCCTTAAAACGTTCAACCGTTTTGTAAACCCTGCTACAATACTTCTACGCAATGGCTTTCTACTGGCTATGAAGGTGAACTTGATGAAGGTAGCGGAACGCCTGCGTTTCGGCTACCTTTCTGACGCTGAAGCCCGAAGACGAGGTGTTAGTATGTCCGGCTTTGCTAAGTTAAAGAAAGCGGTAGAAAAAGCAGAGAAGATCTACGAACTTGCAGGCGGTAAAAAATCCAACCTGGAAAAGGCCATTCTAACAGGGAAGGGCAATAAGGACAAAGCGGTATCCTTAAATGGATTTGCATTGGGTAACCCTTCAGACCTTGATCCTACCGATGAATTTACCGATCCGTTCGAGCAGTTTATAGTGGAAGCCGATCCGGATCTGGTGGAAGCTTTTATGAATGAAGAAATTGAAGTAGAGGGACTGGGAGAGCCTGCCTCTGGGGCTGCCATAGCGGCAGCTTCCGGGGCAGTGGCTACGGTATCCGCCTTACTGGACAAGATCGGTGGGGTGTTCGATAAGGCTAAAAACGTGAAATCCCAGGCACAAAGCCTGGTTAGCCTCCCGGGATCCAAAGCTCAAAACCAACAGCAGTTTACCTTGCCCAAAGCAGTGGATACCATCAAGGTCCCGGACCCCATCACCCCGAGGCCGTCCCGGACTCTTCCAAATGCCTTGCAAAGGTTTAACTCACAAACCCCCCGTATCCCTGTGAATACCTCATCCGGATCCCCGCAAACATCCTCCAACAAAATCAGTGAGGATATCCCAATGCAGGCTGACCCTGGTATGAGCAATGAAAGTACCGCAAAGGAAAACCAGGCCTCGCCGGACGACAAACAGTCATGGCTGAAAAAGAATCAAACCCCGCTTTTAATTGGAGCAGGAGTATTGGTGACAGCAGGAGGTATTTGGTATGCTGTAAAAAAATCCGGGAAAAAAGCCAAAGGGTCTGCTGTTGACGGAGTATCAAAAAAGAAAGTGCAGTCAAGGGATGAATTAGGCCGGTTTACAAGCACGAAGAGTAAGAAAAAGGGTTCAACTAAAAAAAGGAAAAGCGAAAGGAGGGTCCAAAAATTCACCCCTACGGCGCTCATGTAGTCATTGCATTAGAAAAATTTAACATAAGTAAATCATGAAAGGAACAAAGGAAAATGTAAAAGAAAGCCTGCTGGAATCAGGTAAAAACCTGGGTTCAGGCCTGGTGGGTATGGTGGCTGGCTCTGCAGTAGGCAGGCATTCATTGTGGCTGGGTACAGTGGTGATTTTTGGAGGAGCCTGGTACAGTTATGACTGGCTCACCTCTGCGGGAGTGGGTATGGTGGCTTCCAATGGTTTTGCCGGTAAGCAGGCAGATAACTCGGTGACAGGACTGGGTGGGTTTAAGGATGAAGTGGAAAATGCCAAAAAGCGCGCCGTTAGTTCCCTGAAAGCACTGGGCAAAAAGATATACCTGGATAAGCTTTCTCCTTCTTTAGGGCAAAAGCTGGGCCTGGGAGCAATGGAGGACAGTCCATTGGTATTTGTAGGTGGACAGGTAGCGGACAAAGGCGATTTCGATACCAGCGAGGTGGATGCCATTATCCGTCAGTTGGAGGAAGGTCAGCCAGTCCAGGGAACCGGTGACTTCGCTGGTTCCGAATCGGTCGGACAGGTTGGCAACCTGGACATCCAGGAATTGGGCGGAACGGAAGATTCCCTGGAACTGAATGCCATGGGTTAAAAAATCAAATATTGAATCATTAAACGATCAGGAAAATGAAAACAATGAGGAAAAGCTCAAGGGAGCAATTTCTTGAAATAGTAAATGCGCACCTGGCCTTACGAGATGCAGGAAAGAAGTATGACCCGGCCATGGTTAAGGTCGCGGAGGGAATAAGGGAAGGCCGGTTGCAACTTTCAGATAGCGCTTATTATTCCATTAAATGGGCAGGTGACAAAGCCACCATCCATCTTTTTGAAACGCAGGATGCAAAAGAGATTGGCATTACCAATGTTACCCAGGCTAAACTGCCCAAAGACCGGTTGTTTTTGTGTAACCGGATTATACTATTAGCTTCTGAATTTGAAGGAGAGATCCCCGGCTCGGATCTTGGATGGAAAAGGCTACTCAAGGCTACCGATTTTGATAGTATAAAAAAGGTGGCAGGCTTACAGAATGGCGTATTCACTTTCATGGCCAATAAGAAGATCATCATTGACGAACGGCCTATGCAGGAGTTTGTGACTGATGGAAACAATACCATCAATATCGGCACTTATCACCTGGAAAGCCCCCGGTTCATACGCGATGACGAGGAGTTTGAATTCACCATCGAGCTAGGTGATGACGCACCGGGGAAAACACTGATCAAAGTAGTGCTGGCGGGAACTTCGACCGTTCCGGCTTAAAACCTGGAACACGATTATGGCAGAGCAACGACAGGAGACACGAAAGTTGTTTACCTTTTTTGTAGACATCCAGGACAAACTGTATAGTCCTACGGGCTGGGAATTGCCTAAAAAGACAAAACTGGTAAAAGGCATCCAAATAACTTCTGATCTTCCGGACCGTCTCTACTACCGGGGATCGCAGCGTGTCGAAATTGGCGGAGACGAGATTTTTCCTGAAGGCTTTGAGAGCCGGATATTGATGTCCTCCCTAAGTGTCCCGCCCCGTGAAAGGTTTTTTAATCTCGGTGAAGTACCTCCCGGTGATCTTTCGGTAAAGGTACGCTTCCAGGACAAAGCACATGACCGGGCAAGGATTGGTAATGGTTACCGGGTATCTGTTATCCTGCTATTGGACGAGGAGGTTTAACATGATTAATATGATACGGGAAGTAAAGCCAGGCAATAACCTCACAGGTAAGGGTAGTCCAAAAAGATACCTAGCCAGGCGAAGACTAATTCCTATAGAATTAACTGTGGAAGAAGGGGAATACCTGGCCTTCAGCAAAAAACTTCCTCACAATACTAAGAAAGTAGTGGGCTTCATTGTGACTAGTGATACGCCCAGGGAAGATGAGGAAGAAGAAGATTTGTAATGAAACTGGGAGAATTATCACTGTATGAAAAAAGAGGAATTGTCTACCGGGGAGATGTCTTTGATATCCCCGACCCTTGGCGTGAGGTAGAAATGATAAGTGATCCCAGGTACCTTACCGGGTTTGATGAAGGGGATGATCTTGGACTCACAGATGCAGATTTACACCATGCCATTGTCCCGGTGGAGGTGGATGGCAACACCACTTACATTACCGGCGCCTACAGGGACGCCGGGGCGTTCGAAAAGTCATACACCGTAAAAATCTGGCTGCTCGTTGAAGAAGAGCCAGTTCCAATTGATGAATCATGAGCGAAGAGTTTGCTATAAGGTATGCATCCAGGAGGGTGAGGGAAAGAGGGTTTAGCCGGTATCGCCTGGTGTTCCAGGATTTAAACCTGAAAAAGAGGCAGCATATAGAATTGGCGGCATACAATGAGATATGGTTTGTGTTGGGCGCAGATAGCGGCATAGCTATTAGCTCCGACTATGGGGAATATGATTACAGGAACGAAAAGCTACCAGGAAACATCCATGAACATGCGGATCAGATCATTATTAAGAACACGGTCCATAAACCGCAGAAAGTAAGATTTATCCAGGTGATACTTGAAAAGTAGAAGATATGACTGACGAGTTTCAAAGAATAAGAAAGCCGGGCTCAGTACGACTCACTGATGAGCAGTACGAAGAAATGGAGCAATTAGGTTTACCCAATGAAAGTGCTTATGTGAATTATAAACTCAATCACGCGCGGAATCATCTGCAGGTAATTAAACATGGAAATTCCGAAGGAGAACTGGCAACCGGTAATCCAATGTCCCACAAACCATCGCTAGAAGATAAACTGGCACTGCAAAGGTTGACTTTAGAAAACCAGCAGCTAAAGGAAAAGCTGGATGTCTTGGGACAGGATAAAGAGGAAGCTCTTAATGGGGTGCACTACCAGGTCAATCATTTGCTAAAAGAAGAATTGCTCAAAAGAGATTTCGAATTGCTGAAAAAAGAGAATGCCAACCAGCAGAAAGAAATAGAGAAGCTGGAGAAACAACTGGAAAAAGCAGAGGAGGTTAACGAGGACAAAAATAAGGAGATAGAAGAGATGGTTAAAAAACTTGGTCTAGTGGAATTAGGCAAGACGTTACTTCCCGGGGCAGTCGATGGCTTGGCCAGGCGTTATCCGAAAGAAATGCAGGGACTGGCGGCAACGTTGGGCGGACTAAGCGGACATGAAGCCGGCCAGTTACCCCCTGCTACTTTGAATAATGAGCAGCAGAGCCTGCTTGAGATCGCTGAGTACTTGCAGGAGCTGTTTAGTGATGAGCAGTTCGAGCAGGTAATACAAATGATTTCCCAATTAGCCGAGCACCTAAAAGAGGATGATACCATGATCAGTAAGGTCATTTACTATCTCAACCAAATGGGTAAGATCAGGAAATCAAAACAAAGGCAGAGCCAGTCGGGGGAAGCGAGGGAAGAACAGGAACAAACATAATACTATGGACGAGTTTGAAATTTCAGTGAAGGTAAAAGCAAAAAATCAGGTAGAGGCCGGGCAGGTAAAGAGGGCCTTTGAAACCATGATCACCAATTTTCAGCCTGGCGGGATTGTTAAAATGGAGAAGATCTTTAAGTCCGATCCATTTATAAGGAACCTGGTAATGTTTAAACTCGGAATCAAAAAGTAACATGGCATTACCCGCGGTAGCATACCAGGCATGGCAGAGCAGGCCAAGGATAAGCGTTGGCAGCCAGGTAACTACTGCATTGCTTGCTACCGGTGCGGGAGTTGGAGCATTTCTTGGTATTCGGGCAGTTGTAAGGAATTTTAAACAGGATCTGCAGGAGAGGCAGATATTGAGTGAGGGCGCTCCTGCGGCTTTTGCAAACCGGCTTAAAATGGCTTTTGAGAATGACAACGCCTTTGGGTGGGGCACTGATGAGAAGCTGGTGTATCGGACATTGGAGGAAATCCCGAATTGGGCCACCTGGATAAGAGTACAAAAGGCCTATCGGGATCTTTACGAAGGAAGAAATCTCGCTACAGATCTGCGGGACGAACTGGACAGTGAAGAATTCGACACAGCATGGCAGATTATCACTTCAAAATCTTAAAGGATGGAAACAAAGACAGTATTGAATAAAAAAAGTGAAGCTCCCCGTCAGGAGGGAAAGCTTAGAAGGAAATATATCCTGTATGGGCTGGGTGCCGGTGCCTTGTTGGGTGGAGGATATTTACTCTACAATTTCTTACAGGACCGTGCTGCTATCAATCGCAGGGAACGGTCACCTGGATCGATTGTACCTACCCCCGTTTTACCGGTCAATACCCAGGTAATCGTGCAAAACAATAGTGGAAGCTTTCCTCTCAGGAAAGGATCCAGGGGGGAAGTAGTAAAGTTGTTGCAAAATGCTTTACTGGCCATCGGCGGCCAGGCAGCCATGCATATTCAAACCACCAGTATTAAGCCAGATGGTACTCCTGACGGAGTTTTTGGGGGTGGCACTGAAAAAGCGTTAAGGGCTGCGGGATATCCGGTCGTAGTTGCCGAAGGCACCTTTTCCAAACTCATTGCTTCGGGCAGGGCAAAAGCAGGCAGCAACAGGTCCTCAATACAGAACGACAGGGAGATAGCTAACGAGCTGATCAAGGCAGCCAACGACCGCAACGCATTTGCTGTGCTTGCAGGGTTACAAAAGATAAAAGATATACGTGGGTATTCATCCGTCAGTTCACGATTCAAAAATATCCGGATCCTGGGGGTCAGGGTTACTTCGCTGGTGAATGCCTTGCTCAGTGTGGTTTTTCGCAACAATGAACCTGCCAAAGTCAAGATCCGGGCTGAATTCAGGCGTATTGGTCTAAAGCAAAATGCGAATGGAGTTTGGTACATTCCAGGCTTAGGGGATGCCACCCTGCAGGAACTAAAGGCTTATCAGAATGACAGGGACCTTTTAAGCATTGCAATAGTCAGAAAACCTACCCTGCTTAAAACCGGCGGCGGGAATTTTATCACTCCCCCACTCAATCCTGACACAGTCATTGGCTACGTTACCGGTGATCACAAGGGCATTACCCAAATCTTGACAAGAAATGGTGAAACCGTATACGCGCCTTCTCAAAATCTAAAATTGATATAACAATGGACAGACTAAAACAATGGATTAAAATCAACCTGGTTCCATTCATTAAGAATTTATGGAACTACATCAAGGTTTGGAGGGAATTATCCTCTATCCTCGTAGCCCTGTTTCTATGGGCTAACAGTGCTTGGTTCCTGCATCTCATTGATCCTACAGCGGCGACCTATGATGCGGGCGTTTTCCAGGTCTATCTCTTTGCGATCATTGGATTGTTCATCTTGCATGGGGTGGTCCGAATCCTGATGAAGCTGATCTGGCCGAGTTCAGATGATTATTTAGACCATGAATTTGCTAAGGACTTCAAAACAATAACCAAATGGCAAAAGCTAAAGCTATCTACGTTTATCTTTTTTGCTTTCTTGTATGCAGTAGTGTTGTTGGCCAGGGTGATCTAAGTCAAAACAAACGTGTTTTGCTAAAGCAAACCTTTAGCAACGAGGTCGGTGTAAGAGAGCAAGGAGCAAACCGGGGCGAGCGGGTAGAGCAATATTTAGCTTCCGTTGGTTTTGGTCCCGGCTATGCGTGGTGCACTGGCTTTGTGAGCTGGTGCTTCCAGCAGGCAGGGGTTAAAGCACCGAAGAGTGCCTGGGTACCGAGCTATGCAGTAAAGCAAAATATCATCTACCAAAGAGGAAAATTTGTCAGGCAACTCCCTCAACCCGGTGATGTGTTTATGATATGGTATTCCAGGCTGAAACGACCGGCCCATATCGGGTTTGTTGAAATATGGGAGAACAAATGGGTAGTAACCGTTGAGGGCAATACGAATGACGATGGGTCACGGGAAGGCAACGGTGTCTATCGAAAACGAAGGCTCCAGCGACAGGTTTGGGCTGTCAGTAATTTCATCGATTAAATGCTGAATAAGACGAGGCAAATATTAAAAAGCAAGGGCTATAAGCTATACGAGCAACCGTACCGGTTGAACATTGTAGCTTACCGGGGCAAATTTGTCCGTAGCAACCGCTTCGATGATGAAATACATGTCTTTTACCAAAACCACTGGGGTAAATGGATATACCACATTTTTCCAGCTACCACCGATCCCGGTCAATTCTGGCTGGACAACCCCATGCACCCTCAAGGTACAGCCTTCCTGAAAAAAGACCAGTATGAAGATGCTTATGCCATAGGCTATCATCGGGGTATTTACCCGGCGCTGGTGCAGGTGGGGGACGTGACCGTTATCCGTGATTATGATCGCAAAGGCATATTTAGGTGGTTTGAAAGCGGATATGAAGATACCGGCAGGTTTGGTATCAATATTCACAAGGCGAGAGATAAAGGCAGGGCCAAAGTGGTTGATGATTTTTCAGCCGGCTGCCTGGTATTTGCTGATGCTGCCGATTATGATCTGTTCATGAGGTTGGCAAACATTCACCGGGATAGGTATGGTAACCGCTTTACTGTTACTTTGGTGGATTTTCGTGACGAAAGAAGGAGGACCTACCGCAGGGTTGCATGGGCTTCTTTGGTTGCCTCTTCCCTGTTCTTTTTTGCTGATCTATACTACAGGCAGGCCCGGTATGAGACTATCTAAAAACAGTAAAAAAGCAGGCCTTGCCCTGATCGGAAGTATGGCCGGATTCCTGGTTGCGAAGTGGTGCAAAACAGAAGAGGTTTACCCCTTCGTCCTTATCGGTGGATTTTTAGGGAACTACATAGGTGAGGAGTACATACCGGAGGAAGGGTGTGAGCCTTTGGGATCTGTAAAACCTGTGCAGTTGGCCTACTTTGATAGGCAGGGAAGGCTAAAAAAAATTACCGTTAAAGCTTAGCAGAATTATTCATAAACATCTGATTAATAGATATTTATATATTATATTAGATTGCTTACTACGTAAAAAACGAATATGAAAATCAATCCAAATAAGTTATATATAGTGTATGAGCCGCACGTGGACTCGGATATTTTTGACGGTTCCGCAACCACATTAGAAGAGTTGTTTAAGATGATCCATGGAGGGCTTACAACAGATATGATTCACGGCATCTATACCAAGAAGAGTGAAGCGGAAAAAGCAGCTGATCGGATCTTTGGATTGCATGAAAGTGAGGCAAGCAGGTTTCAGAAATTCACACAAGAACTGGCAGAGCTATCTACAAAATATAGTATTGCTATCCACAGTGAAGGTGGTGTATATTTTTTCGATGAACCCTTAACAATTACTTATTTGGATGATCATACTAGTGGTAACCTGGAGGCTCGGTATGACGAGAGAGAATTTGACAAGGATTTTTGAAATGTTTAATGAGGAAATATTTACGACAAAATAGGAATCAGAATGATTGCCGGTTAAAACCATTACTATATGAAAATAGATCTTAATAAACTTTATGTAGTCTACAAACCAACCGAACACTCAGAAATGGTGGACGTCTTTGAGAATCGCCCAAACAGTCTGGAAGATTTGTTTAGTCAGGTGCGTGGTGGGCTTACTTTCGACAAGGTTCATGCTATCTACACCACTAAAGATGGAGCGAAGAGGGAAGCTGAGAAGGTTTTTGCTGAGAAACCCCAGGGAGGAGAGGAAAGTGAGAGAACCAGATTCAGCAAGTTTACCAAAGAACTGGCAAAATTATCTTCAAAATATGGTATAGCAATTCAATCCACAGGTGGCGTATATTATTTCGATAAGCCGATCCGGATTACTTATAGAGACGACCCTACCAGTGGTGATCTGGATCCATCCTGGGATGAAGACAAGGTATAAAGTAGAATCTAAATAGTTATGGCTAAAACGAGAGTCAAAATGGTGGCTGACACATCCGACAAGGCGACAAGAGATTATCTGACCAGACTTTGGAATAGTGCATCGGTTAGTGAGAAGAAAAAATTACTCAATAAAAGGGGCTTCTCCCATAAGTACGTAGTTCTTGAATTTAAAGATCTAACCCCGGCAATTCAGGAATCCTTTGTTACAAAATCGATTTGGATATAGTATAATGAATGAAAACAAGCACCATGGTTATGCCATTTTCTCCAGCTCAGTGAAGGCTGAAGATAAATACAAATTACCCCGGGCACCCAAAGTATATAAAACGAAAGCTTTGGCACAGGCAGCATTTGTCAATGAGGGTTTGAGGAAATCTGATTTCAAAATAATGACATACATCCTCGAGACCATGAATATTGTACCAAAGAGATTTAGAGCAGTAAGCGGTAAGAAACCCGTATCCAGACAGAAAAAAGCAATCGACAACAAGTTAAGGTTTCTGGAGTTCACCCGGGATCTGGCGAAGCTGTCTTCAAAATATGGCATTGCCATTCAATCTACTGGTGGTGTCTATTTTTTCGATAGACCCATTCCGATCAATTATTCAGATGACCATACCAGTGGTGATCTGGAACCTTATTGGGATGAGAGGTTCTGGGAATGATAGTAATTATGGCAAAAATAAGAGTCAGAATGATTGCAGGTTAAAACCATTATTTCATGAAATCGACATTAAAAATTCGGACTCGTCCCGATAGCTATCGGGAACACCAACCCTGCCTTGCCGGCAGGCAGGCGAGGATGCCATGCCTGCATGCCGAAGTGACGGCATTACGGCACGCAGGCATGTGGCCGTTGAAAATCAATTTAATACACATGAAAATAAACCTTAATAAACTGTATATAGTACACAAACCAACCGAATATTCAACGAAAGTGGATGTGTTTGATGGCAAACCGGATACGCTGGCTAGCCTGTTTAGACAAATACTTGGAGGCCTTCGCATCACGCAGGTTCATGCCATTTATACCACTAAAAGGGAAGCACAAAAAGAAGCTGACCGGATTCTCTCTGCATGGACAAAGAAGACCAAAAGGAAGCTTAGAGGTGAGGGGTGGGCCATTTTCGACCGTTTGGTAATAGCAAAACATAAGTACGAGGCGCCGACGCCCCAGGTATTTTCAACAAAAGCTGAAGCAGAAAAAGCCCTTACTGATGCAGTGAAAAAAGGCTGGAAGCGGTCTAGATTTAAATTATTGAGGTACTGATGAACAAGGTAAGAAAAAAAACATACAAACCGAAAGCATTAACCTTTGCCATATATACTCAAAATGGAAAATTTCTTTTCAAAAAGGAGTTTTTAGCAAATACGGTGACACAATATCTTAATGAAAACGCCTCTAGGGGGAAGAGTTACATGGCAGTAGCCTTAAATGGCTCTAGTCGCAAAGTACCCAAAGGGCTGATCAAGGAATTTGAAAAGAAAATTGAAAAGGCAACACTCTATTTGTATCCGAAAGATATAGCTAATCTCAAAGCTTTATTAAAAATACTCAAAGAGCGCCCCGCCAAAGAAGGAATGATTAAAGCTGCTCAGTTTGAAACGATTGTTAGAGATGCAATTCCCTTGGAGATTTGGGAAGCTATGGGTGGAGAAATAACTCATGACTAATTTGGGTATAGTTTAGACAGAAACAAGCAACCTAATATTCTATGACAAGGTCAAAATATAAATACATTGTGATAAAAGAGGAAAAGGTAACACGAATTACCGAGCTTACGGCTCCCTTGCCCCGCAAGGATGCACTTGAGGTGTTGGCCGTGATAAAGAAATATGGCAAAAAACACAGAGATCTTGTTAAACTTAAACGAGTTAGTGCAGATCACCCGGGTAAAATGGAAAGTTATATCAAAGAGTGATAGCAAGAATTTTTATAAAATAAGGTGAGAGGAAATGTGGTCATGGATAAATTGAAAGAACCGATTGAATCAAATAGCATCAAAACCAAGTGGATGCCGGTAGAGTTATCGGATAGTGAACAAACTATAAAAATCAAAGCCTACTATAAATACGAGTTGGCAGCCTTGTACAATGTATGTACCAAAACCTTCTCTTCGTGGCTAAATATGTACCAGCATGAACTTGAGCAATTTGGGTATTGTAAACATACCAAATTACTACGCCCCGAAATTGTCAGGTTTTTGTTTGAGCGGCTGGGAGAACCTTGAACCTTGGGTCAGGTTTTATCAAAATTTATTACAAAATAATGCTCTAAGATTTGGCAATAAATTAATTTGTTGCCGTATCTTTGTTTAAACAAATAAGATTATCGCAGACGCTTCATTGCATATCGATCAATTAATAAATCATTTTCAAGGTAGGAAAAGCTTTGGAACAACTGACATTATAACCTTTTATCAAAGAATAGAAGGTGCTATCAAGCGCTCCACACTTGATTGGCGGATTTATGCTCTCAAGGATAAAGGTATTCTTCACTCGATTGGCAGAGGCATGTATTCTTTGCAGGCAGGACAAGCGTATCGACCAAATGCCCAACCATTAAAGAAGTTGTTTAGCCAACTCAGGAAAGAATTCCCCTTCCTGGAAATATGCACCTGGGATACCCGGTGGCTGAACGAATTCATGCACCATCAACCCGGTCGTTTCTACATCCTGGTAGAGGTAGAAAAAGAAGCAATGGATTCAGTCTTCTATTACCTTCAGAAAAAAAGAGAACAGGTATTCTTGGATCCCACCGAATCCATACTGGAACGATACGCTCAAAAAAATGAGGTAATCATTGTCACCGGGTTAATCACGGAATCGCCCATCCAGGAAATTGACAAAGTGACTACTGCTACATTGGAAAAAATACTGGTAGATGTCTACTGCGACCCGGTAATTTTTGCTACCCAACAGGGAAAAGAAATGGAAGTAATTTTTGACACTGCACTTGATAAGTATACCGTAGAAGAAGCAAAGTTGCTACGTTATGCTGCCCGCAGAAACAAGCGTAAAGAATTAAAAACTTATTTAAAAAAACTAAGAAACGGCAAATAATACTATTACTGCCAAATCATAGAAATGATCCATAGAGAATCACTGACATCAACTTGGATAGAGAAAACAGCCAAAGCCAACCGAAATGCCGACAGAATTCTGATTGAAAAGGTCGTCCGGGCCCTCTACCTCCTGGAATTATTACAACTCAGCGGACTACGTTTTCTCTTCAAAGGAGGTACTTCACTGATGCTATTGATGGAAAATGTCAAAAGTTATCCATTGATATTGATGTCATTATACCTGGGAAACAGGAGGATCTGACCAAACACTTATCTTTCGTCATCGAGCAGTCTGATTTTACCCGGTTTGAAGAGAATGTTCGTGATTCAGGTACTGACATTCAAAAAGCCCATTACAAATTCTATTACCAACCGGTAATTAGCAGCCGTTCAAATGAAGAATATATTTTATTGGATATCCTGTTTGAACAATCTCCTTATGCCAACTATACAGCTTTGTATCCCATTCGCTCACCCTTTATTGTGACTGAAAAGGAACTAACCAAAGTTACGGTTCCATCCCCAGAAGCTATATTGGGTGATAAACTGACTGCTTACGCTCCTAACACAACCGGCGTTCCCTACGGGAAAAACAAAGAGATAGAAATAATAAAGCAACTCTATGATATCGGGAACCTGTTCGACCAAATTAAGGATCTGTACGTAATTTCTGAAGTGTTCCAAACGATAGCTAAACAGGAGCTAAAGTATCGTAAGCTTACCGCAAACCCTCAAATAGTACTGGAGGACATCCACGAAACCTTGTTGCATATTGCTACCCGGGGCAAAGAAGGAAATGGAGATTTTGCAGAGCTTTTGAAAGGGGTAAAAAATATCCGCAATTTTATCTTTTCAGAACCTTTTCATTTAGAAACAGCGATGCTACCTGCTGCCAAAGCTGCTTATCTTTCTGCCCTCTTACAAAAAGGAGCGAAAAAGTTTAAACGTTTTAATGGCTCTAAGGAAATGAAGGACTGGCAGATAGAGCAACCCTTCAGTACCCGGTTGAATAAATTTAAGAAGAGTGACCCGGAGGTGTTTTTCTATTGGTACCAGGCTTACGTGATTTTGAAGGGATAAAGGAGATCAAAAGTAAATTTTTGCACAAATTATCATTGTTGAATAACTCACGCAAAAGATAACTCATCCTGGTCATATAACTCCAAACTCTACTTATATAGAGTCCGAATAGCCAATGAGCTTGATTGGCGCTTAACCTTATGATTATCAATAATATAATTTCTGATAAGTGTAGTTTTCAACCAGGATTTATATTAAACAATTCACAGGTTTCAAACCTTTTTACAATTACAGGCTCCTTATCAGGAACCATCCCGAACCAACCGGAAACCACATTCCAGTATTTTCCTATCCTTACCTGGAAAGAATAAGTAAGGATGAAACGCAAAAGAAAAACAAAATCCACAGCGGGTAAGCGGGCTAATACCAGGAGAGTAACCCTGATAAGCCATAGGGCCAAGAAGATCCGGAAAAAGAATGAGCCTTGGATAAAGGCCATTCAGCGAGCGACCAAGGAATTGGATCGGGAAGGTAAGATTTAAAGGCTATTTATTTTTCGCTAATATATTTTATTCGTTGCAAAATCTTAAATACAGGAATGTTAAAATGATAAATGGAAAGCAGAAAGAAATAATCGTCAGGGCATTAAAGGCTTATCAAAAACAACTGACAGCACAAATTGAATTTCATAATGGCATTGAACAGGTTGCCTCTGTCAGAACTCCATTAATAGCCGAACTCAAAAGGGTATGGGAACTTTTGGATCATTTTACTCCCCATCACAGTCAAAAAAGAAGGGCCAGGAAGACGAGAAAATAAAGTGCATTTACCTCACCATAAAGGTATAGAGTCTCCTCTCGAAGGCCTGGATTACATCAATATGAAAACCCCCATCACCTATTATGGGGGTAAACAGCGGATGGTTGGGGTCATTCTGTCCCTGATCCCAAAGCACAAATTATATTGTGAACCCTTCACTGGTGGCGCCGCTGTTTTTTTTGCCAAAGAAAAAAGTGAAATGGAGGTAATCAATGATCTGAACGGGGACGTGGTTAATTTTTACCAGGTCTGTAAAACTGATTTTAACAAATTAGAAAAGCTTGTACAGGCCACCCCTCACAGTCGTAAAATCCATGCTGAAACAAAGGAAATTCTGAAGAACCAGGAAAATCATAATAAAATCAAGCGGGCATGGGCATTTTGGGTACAGACCAATATGAGCTTTGCTGCTAAGATGTTTGGTGGCTATGCCTTTGAAAAAAAAAGCAAAGGCACATTAAGAAGATTTGTTAACAAAAAACTAAAGTTTACCAAAGAAATTGCAGACCGGTTGGATTGGGTATCTATTGAGTGCAATGATGCGCTTCAAGTGATCAAGAGCCGTGACACCAGTGAAAGTTTTTTCTATTGTGATCCCCCCTATTTCAACTCGGAAATGGGGCCTTACAAAGGCTACTCTGAGAAAGATTTTAATAATTTACTTGAACTATTATCCAGGATCAAAGGCCAATTTCTACTGAGTAGCTATCCATCTGATGAATTGACCAGGCATGTAAAAAAAAGTAAATGGTCTTTTTATACTATGCAAAAATTCGTGGCTGTTTCAGATAAAACCGACAAAACCAAAATCGAAGTATTAACGGCCAATTATGACATCAACACTTTACTGAAAAAAAATCAAAGGAACGCCACTAAAGATAATCTCACTGGTTTTGATACCAGGACATTACAAATGAAAGCCCGGGGTTTGAAGCTGGGTTTACGGTTAGAATAATTCCGGTATAAGAGCGACTTCTAAATTTATGATGAGTATGTTATTGATTACATTTTACTTAGTATGAGAATGTCAAACATTGAATGCAGGTTGCCGGACCCTACACTTGACTATCTCGAATCGCCATTGGATGGGATCAACAAGACGCCAATCACCTATTACGGAGGCAAGCAGTCTATGGCCAGCCTGATCCTTTCATTAATTCCTGAACACAGGCTATATTGCGAACCCTTCCTGGGAGGAGCTGCCATATTTTTTGCCAAAGAGAAAAGCGAAATAGAAGTCATTAACGACCTGGATGAAGATGTGGTCAACTTCTACGAGGTCTGCAGGTCAGATTTCAATGCTTTAAACCGCCTGGTCCAATCCACTCCTCATAGCCGTATGATTCACCGGGAGGCCCGATACATTTTAAAGAACGCTGCTATGCGGGATAGACTAAAAAGAGCTTGGGCCTTTTGGGTACAGGCTAATATGAGTTTTGGAGCTGCAATATTTGGAGGGTATTCCTATGATCGGAACAATAGTAAGATCATCAAAAAGTTTGTAAACAAGAAATTTAAATTCACTTCAGAAATAAGTGAACGTCTCAAGAACGTAACAATAGAATGCAAAGATGCACTTGGAGTGATTAAGACCCTGGATACAAGGAGCAGTTTTTTTTACCTTGATCCACCCTACTTCAATGCTGACATGGGCTATTACCGAGGTTATACTAAGAAAGACTTTACTAATTTACTTGAGCTTTTGTCAAAGATGAGGGGTCAATTTCTACTGAGTAGTTATCCCTCGGAAGTGTTGACCAGGTATACTAAAAAAAATGGGTGGGCCTTCTACAGCATTCAAAAAAATTTTACGGTACGACACACTAAAAAAATCAAAACCGAGATTTTGACTGCTAATTACGATATATATACGTTAATGGATGGGCATCGCAAGAAAAAGGCAGCAGGTTTCCTTGCTGGTACGGATTGCAAAAGTCTCCAAATGAAGGCCAGCGGACTAAAGGTTTTGTTGATGTTAAACTGAGTTTACCTCCCTCTTATTACCCCCAAAGATGAAAAACAAGGAAATCGTTTTACTTGATCTCTTTAGTGGCATAGGTGGATTTCCCAAAGGGTTATCCAAGGCCGGTTTTACTTTCAAAAAGCATTACTTCAGTGAAATTGATAAATACGCGATAGCCAACTATCGCTACAATTTTAAAACTTCTATATGTTTAGGAGCCATTGAGAACATTAAAAAAGGAAAAATTGAAAAACCAAATGTCGTTACATTCGGATCTCCATGCCAGGATTTATCCATTGCTGGAAAAAGGAAAGGCATCAAAGGGAAGAAAAGTCGCCTCTTTTTTGAAGCAATTAGAGTTATCGATGAACTTAAACCCGGTATTTTTATCTTTGAAAACGTCCGGGGGCTTTTCTCCAGTAACAAGGGCAAAGACTTTGAGATCGTACTTAGATCGTTCACCGAACTTGGGATTTATGACATCCAATGGCAATTGCTTAATACTTCCTGGTTTCTCCCCCAAAATAGAGAGCGGGTGTACGTTGTCGGAACTGTTAGAACCCAACCCAGACCGCAGGTATTTCCTATCGGGGAAAACCACCAAACGAATCCTGGAGAGTCTAAAAATATCGAGAAAGCCAATATTGCTCCGACAATAGACACCAAAGTTGGAGAGAGCGCCCATTTTTCACCTTATATCATTATGTTAAGGGGGACTAAAAAAAATAAAGGCCAAAACGTAACTTTTAAAAAAGATAAGTCTTCCAGTTGCATTAAAGGTCATGATAAGGGTCATCTTTTAGGAGGAAGGAAATGGTACCCGTTACGATCTATTAAAAAAGCAAAAGCTCTCCAAAGAAAAAAACAGGAGAATGGAAAAAACTATTTGCCGTTTGATGAAAAGCAATATATAGTCCGGCCAGGTGGAAAAATGGCAACAATAACCAGTAATCCCAATCATGGAAACTTTCTTGCCTATATAACAGCCATTCGCAAGTTAACACCACTAGAATGTGAACGCCTGCAAGGCTTCCCGGACGGTTGGACGAGCAAAGGAATATTCGAAGGAGAACCCCGGGAAATAAGTGATAGCCGCAGGTATCATTTATTGGGCAATGCTGTGAGTGTTCCTGTGGTGAGGGAAGTGGGTAAGAATATAATAGGCGATACTAAATATGAGGTGGGGTTCCTAAATGGCCTTTTAGAATCCCCATTAGAGGGTATAAACAAGACACCTATTTCATACTATGGTGGAAAGCAAACGATGGCTGGTCTCATTCTTTCCTTAATTCCCAACCACAAACTTTATTGTGAGCCATTCGTGGGCGGCGGGGCCGTCTTCTTTGCTAAAGAAAAGAGTAGAAAGGAAGTCATCAATGACCTGAAAGAAGATGTAGCAAACTTCTACCGGGTTTGTAAAACAGATTTCAATCTTCTGAACAGGCTGATCCAATCCACCCCTCACAGCCGTATGGTCCACCGGGAGGCCCGATACATATTAAAGCATGTTGATAAATATGATCAATTAGAAAGGGCCTGGGCTTTTTGGGTACAGACCACCATGAGTTTTGGATCGGTGATATTTGGAGGGTATGCCTATGAACGTCACCGCAACGGAACGCTAAAAAAATTCATCAATAAGAAACTGAAATTTACTCCAGCGATCAGCGAGCGACTAAAAGGGGTGCATATTGAATGCCGTGATGCTTTGCGGGTCGTTAAAAGCAGGGATGCCAAAGATGTTTTTTTCTATTTGGATCCACCTTACTTCAACTCTGATATGGCATTCTACAAAGGATATACAGAAAAGGATTTTGTTAATCTCCTTAAGCTGTTGGAAAAAATCAAAGGCAAGTTTTTACTGAGCAGTTATCCATCGGGGGTTTTAGAGAAGTATTCGAAAAAGAACCATTGGTTCACCCATTGGGTTTCAAAAAAAATTGCTGTTACCTACCAAACCGACAAGGTAAAAACCGAGGTGCTTACAGCCAATTATGACATTCTCAAAATATTGGAAAACCATCGAAAAGAACCGGGTCGTACGTCTCTTACCGGGACAGGTATCAGCTACCTTCACATAAGAGCCCGGGCTTTGAAACTGGGCCTGCAGCTTCAATAATTAACTTTTTCGGCCTGCCAGACTTTTGTCAATCAAATCAATACGACCAGATGACTCATTTTTTTAACTTATATATTCGATAAACAAGGTCTTATGGCAAAAAGTGAATTTTATTTTTTAATCAAGGATTAACCCGACCAATCCCGAATCAAGCCGAAGTCATATAGAGCTCCATGCCTATTATTGTTACCATGATTTCTGTTGCTAATTATCCTAACCACATTGAGCGGATCGATATAAAATCACTGCCTGCCATGCTGCAGGAAGGCCATAGTTTTTTCACTGAAGCCAGTCATCTGTACAACGAAGACCAGGTCATTCGTGAAACGCTGGACCTTTATGTTGAAAAGCTGAATGAGTACCTTGCAGGGAAAAAATCGAAAGGATTGGGGCATGCTAAGTCAAAAAAAAGATGTGTCGGAGATGTAAAATTCATTGAACGATTTGTTAGCCTTCACAATCAAATTCAATCGAAGCAACAAATAGCTGATTTTATAAAGGCCCTGCAACAGGCCATTATCGGGAAAAAAATCAGGAAATCCTCCCCTTTCTCCAATCATATCGAACAGATCCAGCAAAAACTCATTAACCGGCATAATATGCTGCCTGAAAACGGATCTGTCAGGATCAGCATCAATAAACAATGGTTAGGCGAATTGAAGCAAATAATTACCGGACCATCTCCATCTATCGACTACTTAAATGGCTTGAATAACATCCATGACCATCATGTAATTCCGGTAAAAACAAAAAAAAGAGACGTCCAGATCTTTGACTCAATGGATAAAATTGATAACGAGCCTTCTTTGGACTCTTTCAGACTAAAAGGTGATTTAGGGCAATTTCTAGGGGACATGGAGCGATTCGAGTTGGCCATGACCATTGAGGGCGATCAGGGAGGTGGTAAAACCCGGTTCGCTTATCAACTTGCTGATGCTTTTTCGGACCTCGGAAACAGGGTAGCTATTTTTTCTCTTGAAATTGGAAGAAAATCTGACCTTATCAGAAGGATGCGGGAGGAGTATCTCCGGCCTGCAAACCTGAGAAATATTTTTATTGCCGATCAGCTCCCCAAAGGCCTCGATACAATAAAAGAGGCCGCAAATGATTTTGATGTGATCATTCTTGATAGCTGGAACAAAGTGGGTGTACCCTCTCTGGAATTTGACAGGCTCAGAAAGGCTTATCCCAATACCATATTTATAGTCATTTTTCAGCGTACTACTCAAAAGATGATCAGGGGTGGTACAGCCCCGCTATTTGATGCCGGTATTAATATAGAAGTGGTGAAGGTGGATGATAGTTTTTTGAATAATTATGCCTTAACTACCAAAAATCGATATGGAGTAACGGGAATAAGGTATAACATCTCTCAAAAGGCAATTGATGGGAATGCCAGGAATGAAACTTTCCAACTCATAAATCAAAAAACGACCGCAGTTAATGATGAATAATATGTTCCAAAATATAAGCCAACCCATTTTGTCCATTTTAGGATTTATTGTGGTAACATTTATTGGGATCATTGCTTTCTTTTTAAGAAACCTGTACCTGGAACATAAAGAGTCCGTCCGGAACTCGAAAGAGGCCATGAATGCTACCGTAGAGCTTCAGAAAAAATATGACGATTTGAAAGTGCATGCCAAGGAGCAGGATCTGCTACAAAAGCAAATTATAAAGGTGGAAAATGAAAGCCGGCTTTATTGGGAGACGCTTAAGACTACTATGGAAAAGCAATATGAGCTGCTACTCGAAAAAGTAGAGAATACTAACCAATATGTTCGAATGCTCCTGGAAAATTTTAACAAAAAGTAAACGATAATGGTGTTTATAGAACTTTTTGCAATTCTAAAAAGATATTGTCCTCTGCTCCTCATGATCGCCGTAGGTATGCTTTGGTATTTATTGAGGAGCGAAAAACAAAAAGTTAATGATTTTAAGGAGGTCTACCGCACTCAGGAAAAGAAGATCAGTATATGGAGGGATGAAGCTGGAAAAAACCGGGCACGCGCTGAAATAGCCGAGATCAGTGCTGTCAATGCCAGACTGGTGTTGAAAGAGGATCTTAAAAGAACAATTGAAAGAGAAGTAGGTAATCTCCGGAAGAATTTAATCAGCTATTCCACTGTAAAAGCCTCTACCTCGGGATCCATTCAAACCTCTACCAGGGATACCATCTACCGGATAAACGGACCTCAACCTCTTAAAGCTAAAAGATTTGTCCTTAATAAACCGGACCTGAAATTTAAAGGAATATTCCTCCCGACTCTTGATACCCTGATAGCAGATTATCGGGTCATTCACAATTTTGACATTTTTTACTATTACAAAAGACCCGGAAAAGCCCCTTTCAATCTTTTCAAAAGAAAGCGGGCTATTGCTGAAATCAGGTTCGAAAATCCCGGCTCCAGAGCCGATAGCCTGTTTACATTGGTGCTGAAACGGAAGAAGGGATTTTTAAAAAGAATTACTGAGTGAGCCTTGAAATATATCCTATACCATTTCGCGAGGCGTGTAAATTTGTCAAAATCTATCACCGGCATTTGCGTACTCCACAAGGGCATAAGTTCTCAATATCATGTGTTAAGGATGGCCATGTGGAAGGTGTCATTTCCAATGCATATTCAATTTTTATAACTGCCCCCCTTTAACTATTTCATTTGGAATTTGTGGCCTGGACGGTCCTTTAACTATATCTGCCATACATTGCATGCCTTGGCAAGAAAAAAACTCCAAATTTTCAAAAACGTTAGAAAAACGTTAGAATCACCTAATTGGCATAAAAAAAGTAGTTACAGACGTCTTGTAACTACTTGATAATCAAAAGGGTGGAAGATGGGACTCGAACCCACGACCTCCTGAACCACAATCAGGCGTTCTAACCAACTGAACTACAACCACCAAATCCATAAACAGGATTGCAAATTTAGATAGTACCATTTAATTTACAAACAAAAGCTATAAATATTTGCCGAAGTTATTTACCGGTCAAAAGTCAGCCTTTTACCCATTCTGCCTTCATCAAATTTCCCTTCCTCATAGGCCAAATGCCCTGACACAATGGTATGGCTAACTTTTGATTTAAAAACCTGACCATCAAATGGCGACCAGCCACACTTGGCCAGCATGTTTTCTCCCGAAACCTGCCACGGGTCATCCGTATCTACCAACACCAGATCAGCAAAATAGCCCTCTCTGACATAACCCCTTTTTTCTATTTCAAATAAAATAGCAGGGTTATGGGCCATTTTCTCCACAATTTTTTCCAGGCTTATTTTTCCCTGATGATAAAACTCAAGCATGGCTACGAGGCTATGCTGAACAAGAGGTCCCCCGGAAGGGGTTTTGAAATAAGAAGTATTTTGTTTTTCTTCCAATGTATGCGGAGCGTGGTCTGTAGCGATAACGTCGAGGTGGTCAGAGAGCACGGCATTAAAAACCGCATTTCGGTCTTCCGCTGTTTTGACCGCTGGATTCCATTTTATCAATGACTGTTTTTCCTCGTAGTCACTGTCGTTAAACCATAGGTGATGTATGCAGGCCTCACCGGTGATCTTTTTGTCTTTGAGTGGTATCGAATTGTCAAACAGGTCAATTTCTTTGGCAGTGGAAAGGTGGAGAATGTGGAGCTTTGTTCCATGTTTTTTGGCTAAACCCATGGCAAAGGATGAAGATTTATAACAGGCTTCCGTGCTTCTGATCAGGGGATGAAATTTTACGGGAACTTCTTCACCATACTGTTCCCGGTACAGGGCCATATTCGCCTTGATGGTTGCTTCATCCTCGCAATGTGTAGCAATTAACATACCGGCATTGGCAAATACCCTTTCCAGGGTCTGTTCATTATCTACCAGCATGTTGCCTGTAGATGCTCCCATGAATATTTTGATTCCGCAAATATTTTTTGGGTCTGTTTTCATGACCTCATCAAAATTGTCGTTTGAAACCCCCATGTAAAAAGAGTAATTGGCCAGCGCAGTTTTTTCTGCTATCAAATATTTATCCTGCAGCAATGACTGGGTAAGTGCGTTTGGAACTGTATTGGGCATTTCCATGAAAGTGGTTATCCCGCCTGCTACTGCGGCTCGCGATTCGGTAAAAATGTCGGCTTTATGGGTGATCCCAGGCTCCCTGAAATGCACCTGGTCATCAATAACCCCGGGCAACAAATATTTTCCCTTGGCATCAATTACTTTGTCGGTAGCTAAATGTGATAAATTATGCTCAACTCTTTCGATAAATTCGCCCTTTATGTAAACATCGCTTTTCAATATGCGATTTTCATTAACTATATTGGCGTTCAGAATTAAAATGCTTTGCATGTGTAGCGTTTAAAATAAATATTGGCAAGTTACCGGAATCAAAATTTATAAATTAAATTCCGGGAGTGTTTTTTTGGGGAATTTGAGCGGAAAAATAATGGTACCTGAAAATAAATCTTTTGATGTTTTTAAATTGAATCGTCAGTTGTTGCATGCGGTTGCGGAGGCTTCATACAGTGAACCTACCCCGATTCAACGGCAGGCCATACCTCTTATTCTCGCGGGCCATGATGTGATCGGTATTGCTCAAACCGGAACCGGAAAGACTGCGGCCTTCGTGCTGCCTCTGTTAATGAAGGTAAAGTTTGCGCAGGGAAATAATCCCAGGGCTTTGATCCTGGCTCCTACCCGGGAGTTGGTTATGCAGATCGAAGACAATGTGAAGCTTCTGGCTATCTATACTGATTTAAGATATACAGCCCTTTATGGTGGCATAGGTCCCAAACTACAAATTGAAGCGTTGCAAAGAGGGGTGGATATTTTGATTGCCACGCCCGGAAGGTTTCTCGATTTGTACAGCAGGGGAGAAATAGTGGTCAAACAAATTAAAACAATGGTGCTGGATGAGGCCGACAAAATGATGGATATGGGATTTATGCCGCAAATCCGGCAGATTTTGGAGGTGATTCCCACTAAAAGGCAAAACTTGCTGTTTTCTGCTACTATGCACCCAAAGGTGGTTGAGCTTTCCCATGAGTTTTTGGAGTTTCCGGAAAGAGTAGAGATAAGCCCGCAGGCCACACCGGCCGCCCTTGTGGAACAAAGATTATATGAGGTTCCTAATTTCCGTACCAAAGTTAACCTGCTTTACTGGCTGCTCACGCATTCGGACGAAGTCCAAAAGCTGCTTGTTTTTACTAAAACAAAGGCACATGCCGATAATATCTTTAAGTTTTTGTCAAGAAAACTCGATACACCAATAAGGGTCATTCACGCCAACAAAGGTCAGAATACACGGATTAATGCGATTGAAGCCTTCAGAAAAGGTGAAGTCAGCATTTTGGTGGCCACCGGTGTGGCCGCCAGGGGCATTGATATCAGTAGTGTTTCGCATGTTATTAATTTTGATGTCCCCTTGATTTATGAAGATTATGTACACCGTATTGGCAGAACCGGAAGGGCTCAACGCACGGGGGTGGCTATCACCTTTGCTAACCCTGCCGAAATGTTTCATATCGAAAAAATCGAAAAAATAATCCGTGAGCAAATTCCCAAACATCTCCTGCCTGCTGAAGTGACCCTGGAAGAGGCCTCAAAGGAAGAAAAACAGCTATTGGACCGGGAAATCGATCATTTCAAGAGAAAGGAGAACCCTGATTTCAAGGGTGCTTTTCATGAAAAAAAGAACCGGGCACGAGCAAAACCATCTAAGAAGAAGAAAAAACGGAGATAAGTTTAGTCCTGTTTTTATGACTGTTAGTCGAATTTGGTTATACTTTTGTCTAAATAAGGTTCATTAGTGTAGCTAATTTTACTAATTTTATACAGTTGAATTGTTAGTCTCAATTCAACATTCTTTCCATAGCTGGTTGAAAGAAGATCTTGAGGACGCAGGCTCCCGCCTGCTCCTCAAGTCTTGATTAAATATTTTGAAATAAATTCCCTAAATTTTATATGTAAGTGAAAGTATTCTTCGATCGAAGAATACTTTTCCTTTTAGAACCATTTATGACCGGATCATTGTTTGTTCAGGGCTATCCTGTTTTCCCGGTTGGCCAGTTCCCAGGCGGTATGAAAGATCAGTTTGGCCCTCTTTTGCAGGGTTTCAAAGGCAATTTTGTCGACCGTATCGGTGGGACGGTGATAATCCGGGTGGGTGCCATTGAAATAAAAAATAACAGGGATATTGTTTTTAGCAAAATTCCAATGATCTGAGCGATAGTAAATCCTGTCAGGATGATTTTCATCATTGTAAGTGTAATCCAGTTTTAAGCCTGTATATTTTTCATTGATATTTTCGCTTATCTCATGCAATTCGTTCGACAGCCGGTCTGAACCTACCAGATAAACATAATCATGATGGGCTTCATATTTAGCATCGATTCTTCCTATCATATCGATATTCAGGTTCACCATCGTATTTTCAAGGCGATAGACCGGATTTTCCACATAATATTGTGAGCCTAACAACCCTTTTTCTTCTCCGGTAACAGCCATAAAGAGTATACTCCTCCGGGGGCCATGGCCGTTTTGTTTTGCTTCGGCAAAAGCCTGGGCTATTTCCATGACAGCAACTGTCCCTGACCCGTCATCGTCAGCACCATTATTAATTTCATCGCCGACTCGTCCTATATGATCGTAATGTGCAGTGATTATGATCAATTCTTCTTTGTTTTCATTTCCCTCCAGGTAGCCGAGCACATTTTCGGAAACGATAGTTTTTACCTCCCTGGTTATTTTATACCCGATTTTTCCAGGTTTTATTTTGTTAAAGGCCTTGCTGTCACCGGCTTTCTGTGCTTCAATGGCTTTTTCAATATGGTCCACATCATTGTTCAGTATTTCCGCGGCTAGTTCCGGTGGCAGGAAAAACACACCGATATTTTGTTCGTCCGTATTTTTTGAAGGGAGCTGTAAACTTCCTTTACCCATATAGTTTTCGAATTGTCTGGCCAGCTTGTTGAACGCCTCAATGCTGTCCGTGTTTACCACCAGCAACGCCTTGGCGCCCATCTCCTGAATTTTTTTTCGAATAGTACTGTAGGCCTGGAAGCCTGCCTTGTTGAAGACCACCAAACCCTTATCTTTCAAATCCATCGATTTGAGTACCTCATTTTGTCCGTCACCACCGAAAACAACTTCTATCTCCGATTCCTCCGGAACGTCCTGGGTTCCGTAGTAAATCACTTCGTGAAAGTTTTCTTTTCTTTGACCGTTAACCACTAAATAGGTTTCCCCGGGGCTGGATATTTCCAGAGGTACGTCCTGAAAGTATTGCGGTGGATTCAAATTCCCGACACCGGGTTGTAATCCAATTTCGGTAAAATGGCTTTTAATAAAAGCCGCCGCCATTTTCTGACCCCGTGTTCCCGTCTCTCTCCCCTCCAGCGCATCAGATGACAGGATAGACAGGTAGTCTTTCAGATCCTCCTTGGTAATGGTACCGGCATATCGATCGATAATGTTTTCCTGACCTTTGGCAGTAAAAAAAACACAGCAAAAAGCCAGGGCCGTAACTGTTTTCTTCATAACTTAATACTTTTGGGTTTTTCATAATGTTACTACAAAAAAAGTACTAAACAGGTATTTTTCTTCAAGTAAATTATATGAATGGCGCTAATTTTTGATAATGTGAACATCGCAAAAAATTCACCTGAAAATCATCAGCTAATATGACAAATAAATTATACCTTTGTGCTTTTTAAGCGATATGACCCATAATTAGGCTATTTAGATGATAAAAATAGATTTAAAGAAGAAAGAACGCTTTGAAAGAAGGCATAATGGACCGGATTCCTTACAGATAAAGGAGATGTTGGAAACAATAGGGGTTAATTCTATCGATCAGTTGATCGATGAAACCATTCCTGCGAACATCAGATTAAAGACTGATCCCGATTTACCTGAAGCCAAAAGTGAACATGAATTTTTAAAAGAATTCAAGCAACTGGCTTCAAAGAACAAAATTAGTTCTTCTTATATTGGCATGGGGTATTACAATACAATTACCCCTACGGTTATTCAGAGAAACATCCTGGAGAATCCCGGATGGTATACCGCTTATACGCCTTATCAGGCAGAAATTGCGCAGGGCAGACTGGAGGCACTGGTGAATTTTCAGACTATGGTGATGGATTTAACCGCCATGGAAATTGCCAATGCTTCATTGCTCGATGAGGGCACGGCTGCCGCCGAAGCTATGTCAATGTTGTATGCCGTTAGAAAAGGCACTAAAAAGAAAGCCAATACTTTTTTTGTCGACCAACATGTATTTCCCCAGACCTTGGATATACTGAAGACAAGATCCGAACCGATGGGTATCGATCTGGAGATTGGCGACATGACCATGGTGGATCTCGATCGCCCTGATATCTATGGAATTTTTGTTCAATATCCTGATAATAATGGCCGGATTTCTGATCAGCGGTCGTTCATTGCCAATGCCAGGGAACGGAATGTTCTGGTAGCAGTGGCTGCAGATTTGCTGAGTTTGACCCTATTGGTACCTCCCGGAGAGATGGGTGCCGATGTGGTAGTCGGTACTACACAGCGATTTGGTGTGCCGATGGGATATGGTGGGCCGCATGCAGGATATTTTGCTACCAGGGAGGCTTACAAAAGACAAATACCCGGAAGGATCATTGGGGTATCGGTAGACAAAAATGGCAAAAAGGCCTATCGGATGGCATTACAAACCCGGGAACAACACATTCGGCGGGAGAAGGCTACCTCCAATATTTGCACTGCTCAGGTTTTACTGGCGGTGATGGCGGGTATGTATGGCGTGTATCATGGTCAAGAAGGGTTAAAAAATATCGCCTTAAAAATTCATGGTCTCGCACAGTTGCTGAACAAAGGATTGAACTATTTGAAATACGACCAGTCCAACGAAAACTTCTTTGATACCTTAAAGATTAACTGCACAGATAACGGCCTCAAAGAAAAAATAAGGATCCGGGCGACAGATCAGGGTGTGAATTTCAGGTATTTTGAGGGGCCTGAAATTGGCATTTCGCTGGATGAGACCAGCGAGGTGGCCGACGTCAATCGAATATTACAGATTTTTGCCGGTGTGGCTGGCAAAGAATTGAGCGGTTTTGACCTGGAAAAAGAAAGTGAATCCATAAACCTTTCCTGGGATGCCGCTTTGGTAAGAAAATCTGACTTTCTTAGTCATCCGGTGTTTAGTACATACCACTCTGAACATGATATGCTGAGGTATTTAAGGCGGCTGGAAAATAAGGATCTGTCATTGGTACATTCCATGATATCCCTTGGTTCCTGCACTA
The DNA here is from genome assembly GCF_056858335.1 of Agaribacillus sp. DX54. Taxonomy (NCBI): domain Bacteria; kingdom Pseudomonadati; phylum Bacteroidota; class Cytophagia; order Cytophagales; family Splendidivirgaceae; genus Agaribacillus; species Agaribacillus sp. DX54. The sequence continues at coordinate 7,452 of NZ_JBXEQE010000045.1, read as the reverse complement.
TGAAGTTAAATGCGACTTCGGAAATGATCCCGGTTACCTGGCCTGAATTTGGTCAACTGCACCCCTTTGTACCGGTAGACCAGGCGTTGGGTTACCAGCAAATGTGTAATGAATTGTCAGATTGGCTCAATGAAATTACAGGTTTTGCTGCTACCTCGTTACAGCCCAATTCCGGTGCCCAGGGAGAATATACCGGATTGATGGTAATCAGGGCATATCATCAGAGCCGCCGTGAATCCCATCGTGACATTACCCTTATTCCTTCATCGGCCCATGGAACTAATCCCGCAAGTGCAATAATGGCTGGCACGAAGGTAGTCATCGTTCAATGTGACGAAAAGGGTAACATAGATGTAGATGACTTGAAATTAAAAGCTGAGCAACACAAGGACAACCTTGCCGCTTTAATGGTTACGTATCCTTCCACGCATGGTGTTTTTGAAGAATCCATCAAAGAGATTTGCGAAGTTATTCATCAATATGGCGGATTGGTATACATGGACGGTGCCAATATGAATGCCCAGGTAGGACTTACCAGTCCGGCAAACATTGGGGCCGATGTTTGCCATTTGAATTTACATAAGACCTTTTGTATTCCTCATGGAGGAGGAGGTCCGGGCATGGGACCTATCTGCGTCACCAAGGAACTGGAACCGTTTTTACCGGGTAATCCGGTCATTCCTACCGGTGGGGAAAACGCGATTTCTGCCATATCTGCCGCACCATTCGGCAGTGCCAGCATATTGCTTATCTCCTATGCCTATATGGCCATGATGGGTATGAAAGGCCTGCGGAATGCCACAAAAATTGCCATTTTAAATGCAAACTACATAAAGAGCCGAATTGAATCTCACTACAAAATACTCTATACAGGTGTTAATGGCAGAGCTGCCCATGAGATGATTATTGATTGTAACGAATTCAAGAAATATGGCATCGAGGTGGAAGATATTGCCAAGCGATTGATGGATTATGGATTTCACGCACCTACCGTTTCATTTCCGGTAGCCGGTACCATGATGATCGAACCTACCGAGAGTGAAACTAAAGACGAACTCGACAGATTTTGTGAGGCCCTGATTGAAATTAGAAACGAGATGGCCGAAGTGCAAAACGGGGTGGCTGATCCCAACAATAATGTCCTTAAAAATGCCCCTCATACCGCAGAGGTGGCGTTGGCTGACAACTGGAGTTATCCATACACGAGGGAAAAGGCTGTTTATCCGTTGGAGTTTGTAAAAAACAACAAATTCTGGCCCGTTGTCAGCAGAATTGACAGCGCTTATGGTGACAGAAATCTGGTTTGCAGTTGTATACCGGTCGAAGCGTACATGGAAGCGGTGGAAGCGGTTTAACCTTTAGATAAATTACCATTTGGCTTTTAACCATTTTTCAAAACTCTCCCGCTGCCGGGGTGAGGGGTCAGGAGTCTGCCTGATTTCATAATCCATAAAATAAGATTGTCCGTGATGGCTTATCGTGACTTCCTGCAGTTGGTTGAGCCGGAATAAGGTAAGGGTAAGCTGTTTTTGATCTCCAATAAGGGAGTTCAAATTTTCTGTGACCTTGCGTCCGTTTATAGCAATAATTTCATCATCGACAGATAGCTGTTGGGCAGCCGGTGAATCGGGATGAAGCCGATGGATAACGTGATAACTTCCCTTTCCGGTGGTTTTAAAACCAAAATTACTTTCAAATAAATTGTCGGGCAATATGGAAATTAGTTCGCACCCGACATAGTCAAGTAATGCGGTCAGGAACGATTCGATAGGTGTCACCCCCTCGACAAGATGAGCAAAAAAGCTGTTAAGAGAGCTGCCCGCCAACTCATTGGAAAGCGCCAAAATATCACTGGAAATGTAACCCTGCCTGACATTTCCAAATTTTTCCCAAAGCCGCTGCATTAAGTTGTCCAGGCTATTTTCCCCTGCTGATGATTGCCTTATTTTTAAATCGAGCAACATGGCTACCAACGCCCCTTTTACGTAGATGGAGACTTTTTTGTCAGGGGCACCATTTTTATAGCCATCTACCCAGAGATCATACGAAGATTGCGTTAATGAAAGATTAAAACGACCGAAGTTTTGTAAATGGTGGATTAACATTTTCTTCAGTTCACCAAAATACCATCTTTTGTCAAAAACTCCGCTTCTCACTAAAAACAAATCACCATAATAAGAAGTAAAGCCCTCTGCTACATAGCCTGTTTCAAAATAGTTTTCCCTGGTAAAATCATAAGGTACAAATTCCCTGGGTTTGATACGGATAACGTTCCAGGTGTGAAACAACTCATGGGAGCTGACACCCAGAAAATCTTCATAGAGCGGGGTTTGGCTGATCAATTCTCCCGGACCCAGGGCGATGACAGTTGAATTGTAGTGCTCTACACCATGATACATTTTATAGGGTAACATCTGGTACATGAAATGATAGTCCGCACAGGGAAATTTTCCCATCACCAGCAATTGCTCCTTTGTAAACGCTATGAAATCGACCTTAATCCTGTCCCAGTCAAAGTTACACCGTCCCATAATCCACAGATGATAACTGGTCTCGTCCAGGTTATAGTAAAAATGTTTCAACTGACTGCTGGCAATTAAGGGACTATCTACCAAATGGTAGAAGCTGTTGGCTATCAATTGTCTTTCCTTTATCTTTTCCAGGCCACAGGCGATCAGGTAGTTTTCAGGAATTTCCAGGCTGACAGTGCACGTTTCATCCACACGGTCAGGAGCAAATATCAGGCAATTGATGAAATTCAGATAGAGCTGATCTTCGTCCAGCCAACAACTGCCGGCATCCATTTTATAAGCATAGTAATTATATTTTACCTTGATGCTGGCTGCGCCCATTGTATCAATCTCCCAATGGTCTTTTTTGATTTTTTTAACCGGCAAGCTTTCATTGGAAAGGGTCGTTGCCCTGAGTTTTTGAACATTTTGTATGAAATCCCCCAGTTCGTAACGCCCGGGTCTCCAGGCAGGTAGTGCTACAATAACCTGCGGTTGAAGGATATGCTCAATCACCAATTCGATATCCACTAAGTGCTGATGGGGATTTTGATAGGAGATAACATACTTCATGCTAAAAACTTCTTTTAATTTGCTATTGAAACCAATGATAAAAATTCCAGGGGATTAATTGTTAAAATAACTCAAATATTATTTTTTGCCCATTGGTAATTAAAAAAAGCTTTATAAATTTGCAGCCCGGAATTCATAAAGTGAAAAAAAATGAAAAGAACATATCAGCCCTCTAAAAGAAAAAGAAAAAACAAGCACGGTTTTAAATCCCGTATGGAAACGTCAAATGGCAGAGCTGTATTGGCAAGGAGAAGGGCGAAGGGCAGAAAGAAGCTGACTGTTTCAGACGAACGGACTCATTTAAAGTAATTATAGAAGCGTGTGCTTCTTTTACATCATTCCCTATGCTAGACGATGAGGGAAAGAAAATCAGTCACACCTTCCCCAAAAAAGAAAGGTTAAGCAGCAAAAAAGAAATCAGGGAACTGTTTAAACATGGTTCCTCTTTTTATTTGTATCCTTTTAAGGTGATATTTCTCCACTTTACTCCTGAGGATGCCGGGTATTACCACAAGGTACTTTTTTCTGTTCCTAAGAGAAACTTCAAAAAGGCAGTTACCAGAAATAAAATCAAACGAAGGCTCAAAGAAGCTTACAGGCTTAATAAACACCTGTTATTAAAACCGGATTTTGTGGGTCTTCCGCTGCTAATTGCTTATATTTACGTTGGGAAAAAAGTATATGACTATAAAATCATTGAAGATAAACTTATAGCTTCTTTGATTCGTTTAAAAAAAAGTAGGTAATAATCCGTTCATTATGACTAGAATTGGAAAAAAGAAGAAATTAATTATTCCGGCACTTTTTGTTATTGGCTTGTTGGTTTTTGTCGCTGTATCTTTACCAGGTGACCGTTACTTCGAAATACAGAAAAATCTGGACATTTTTGCCACACTTTATAAGGAAGTAAACACCTATTATGTGGATGACGTCAATCCGAATAAAATAATCAGAAACGGAATTGACGCGATGCTGGAAAACCTGGATCCGTATACCAATTATATTCCGGAAGATGACATTGAGGATTACAGGACCATGACCACCAACCAGTATGGAGGTATCGGTGCATTGGTAGGAAAAAGGAATGGGAAAAGTTTGATCATTATGCCTTATGAAGGATTTCCTGCGCATCAAAATGGATTAATTATTGGAGATGAAATAGTAAAGATCGATGGAATTGAAGTGGCCAATAAGTCGACCACGGAGATCAGCCGCTTGCTGAAGGGCCAGGCGAATACCAAGCTGAACCTGACTATCAAGCGTTACGGCAGAGATAAGGAGTTTGATCTTGAAATCAAAAGAGAAAAAATTACCATTGACAATGTGCCTTATTTTGGAATGGTAACCGATGATATTGGCTATCTGAAACTGCAGGATTTTACTACCGATGCAGGGAAGGAAGTCAAAAATGCCGTAATTGATTTGAAATCAAAAGGGGCTAAAAAAATTATTTTGGATCTAAGGGATAACCCGGGAGGATTATTAAGCGAAGCGGTCAACGTATCCAATGTATTTATCCCCAAAGGCAGTGAGGTGGTTACAACGAAGGGTAAAGTAACGGACTGGAATAAATCTTATAAGGCATTGAATAACCCGGTAGATATAGAAATACCTTTGGTGGTAATCACCAGTAGCCGGAGTGCCTCGGCTTCAGAAATTGTGGCAGGGGTAATGCAGGATTATGACAGGGGTGTTTTGGTGGGGCAGAAGTCTTTTGGAAAAGGGCTGGTACAGGCGACAAGGCCACTCTCTTATAACTCCCAGTTGAAAGTCACAACCGCCAAGTATTATACCCCCAGCGGCCGGTGTATCCAGGCAATCGATTATAATCACAGAAACACGGATGGCAGCGTGGGAAAAATCCCGGATTCGCTTAAAGTGGCATTTAAAACCAAAAATGGAAGGGTAGTTTATGACGGTGGGGGCATAGATCCGGATATTCCTGTAAAAAGAAGCTATCTGGCACCTATTACAGTAAGTCTGGTCAATAAGTCATTGCTTTTTGAGTATGCCAACATTTACCGCCACGAAAATCCGGAAATAGCCAGTGCCAAGGAGTTTTCAATATCTGATGCGGAGTATGATAAGTTTATGAAGTGGGTCAATACGAAAGAATATGACTACACTACCAAGGTGGAAAGTACACTGGACGAGTTAAAAAAAGTAGCCGAAAAGGAAAAATATTTCAGTGCCATTGAAGATCAGCTCAATGAGCTCCGAAAAAAGGTCAGTCATAAGAAAGAGTTGGATCTCGTAAAATTCAAAAAGCAAATAAAATTTATGTTGGAAGAAGAAATCGTTTCGAGATACTATCTGCAGAAAGGCATTGTGGAGGCTTCTTTTGATTATGATCCCGATATCCTGGAAAGCATCGAAATTCTTAATGATTTATCGGGGTATAGCGAATTGTTAAGCGGTAGCTGAGCAAAGTAAAAATATTAACAGGAATAAGGAACGAATGCAGGTTTAATCATTCGTTCTTTTATTTTTGCGTCATGATACTGACACTATCCTGAAGCAAAAGTAAAAATGTCCGTTATTCTCAGTGTTGAAACATCCACCGGAATTTGTTCTGTGGCCCTTCATCAGAATGGCCGTCTGCTGGCTTGTCAAGAGCTTTTTCTGGAGAAGTCCCATTCCAGCTTGCTTGCTATATTAATTAGCGATATTTTAAAGCAATGTGATTTTTTAATGGATGAAATTTCGGCTTTTGCTGTTTCCATGGGCCCTGGCTCTTACACAGGCCTCCGAATCGGGGCTTCTACCGTAAAAGGACTGAGTTACGGGCTTGATAAACCGGTGATCGCTGTCAACACATTGGAGGCCATGGCTTACGGCTGTAACCGTTTTAATTACGATCGAGCCTTGCTATGTCCCATGATCGACGCGCGTCGAATGGAGGTTTATTGCCTGCTTATGAATCACAGGCTGGAAATCATCGAGGAGACGCATGCCAGGATAATGGATGAACATAGTTTTGCAGATTATTTGTCTGACAAGAAAATCCTGTTTTTCGGAAATGGCGCTGATAAATGCCGGGAAGTGCTGAGGCACCGACAACATGCCGCTTTTTTGGAAGGAATAAATCCATCGGCTATGCATATCGGATGCATTGCTTCTCAGAAATTTGAGCAAAAAATTTTTGAAGATGTAGCCTATTTTGAGCCTTTTTATCTAAAAGATTTCAAAGCCGGAAAACCAAAAAAATAGTTCAATTGTTTAATTAATATGAAAGTCATTAAAGATATGGAAGAGAAAGATATAATTGTAAACAAGGTTGCTAACAGTAGATTGATTACGCTGGATCTGGAAAATTTTCTTGACCGAAAAGAGCGGGTTATTTACGATATAAAAGATAACCTGTATGAAGGATTGATTTTAAAAGAAAAGGATTTCAGAACATTCATCAAACAACATGAATGGGAGCAATATAAAGATAAAAATGTAAGTTTGATCTGCTCTGCCGAGGCAATTGTCCCCACCTGGGCTTATATGTTGCTTACCAGCAAACTGGAACCCTATGCCAATCTGGTGGTCTTTGGCGGGCCGGATGATTTGGAAAAGGCGTTAGTTCATCAGGCATTGGCAAAAGTGGATTTCTCTGAATTTCAGGATGCAAAGGTGGTCATTAAAGGCTGCGCCGACCTGAAGGTGCCTGAATACATGTTTGTTGAAACTACCCGTAGGTTAAGACCTTATGCCTCGAGTATTATGTATGGAGAACCTTGTAGTACGGTTCCTATTTATAAAAAGCCGAGGCGTTGAGATTTTGTTTTGAGTTTTGTTTTTCGAGTTGTTTATTTTTTGGTTTCATTTTCTGAGTATCGTTTTGGTTTAGTTATATTTGTTCTAAGCTAATATTTTGGCATCGGCTTTAGATTTTTTCACAACGTTTTGGAAAACTTTTTGGTGTTTTGTTGTCTTATTGGTTGCCCCTTTTTCACGACGGCGGCACGAAGGTACCAATAGACACGGAGGTTTTAGCGTATGCAATGAAAATACAGTCCCATGTTTTTGTTTAGGTACTGTTACGATCAGCTTTTTCTTTTCGATGCTATAGGCTTCACAAGTGCGACGCTTTTTCTATCTGACGTTCTTCATGTCTGTGCTGCTGTGCTGATTTCCACCTGAATGGCTTGAGGGTTTCTCCCCTAAGAAAATTGTCCATTATTAAGTTATCAATTGTTCATGGTCAATTGTCCATTATTCATTGTTGTTATATTATTGTTTATAATGCTTTAAAAAAGTATTTCCCTTTAGTTTAAAAAGATTAAAAAAAGGTTTGTTAAGTGTTTGTTGGGAATGTAAAAGGTTTTAACTTTGCAATCCTTTACAAGTAAAGGTTTTTTGTTATATTTTGCTTTAGCAT
>NZ_JBXEQE010000044.1:0-39056 GCF_056858335.1 Agaribacillus sp. DX54 | reverse complement strand
TGCAGTTTTGTTTACTGATTACAGCCATTTGAACCTTCGTTTGATATGTCTATTATTCTGTATTTATCTCCTGTTTTTTCAACTAGTTTTGATTTTTCCAACGTTTCAATGAAAATATCAATAAACTCAGATAGTTTTTCTGAAGGTACTTTAAATGTATCTATAAGAGTATTTTTGAAAAATTTTCTGTCGGGCAAATTCTCGCCCCTGTAGTGCTTATAAACTTCTCCGATAATAGGAGCTTTCAATACGGCCTCACGTAATCCGGATAGCTCGTCAGAAGGCGATTGAGGTCTTAAAATTTTTTTTACCAACTCTGTTGGTTGTATTTGTCCAGGAGAAGGTCTTTCAAGAAGCCCATATTTTAATGACGAACTTATTTCTAGTCGAAATGGGCCATTGTAACCTACACCACAATAATTGGCTGCATCTTTCTCTGAACAGTCTTTACCTGCATTCTGTTCAACTATCGCTCTTGGGATTCTAAGTGCTTTTTCAACTGAATGCCTCGGATAATTTATAACTGGTGCTCTTTTTTTAGCTTTCGCCGTAGTTTTTTTAGCCTTACGTTTGGTGGGAGCTTTTTTTCGACTGGTTTTAGGAATATCAGTTGATTCAATCTCCGTCTTCTCTTCATTATTTTGTTCTATTTTGGTTTTTTTAAAATTACTACCAACTAAATGGCTGAAGAACATTATGCTAATTATACCATAAATATATCTGGATAAAGGCAAATATTGTATTTTTAACCTCTCTTAATGCAAGACCTTTCACCTATTTTACTTTGTAACTATGTCCCTAGCAGCCACATTAAAATTATTAATGTTTAATGTATCTTCCCATCCATCAGCGTCTGTTGGGCCATAAACAGACTTTGATTATTGTAAATGTAACAAATTACAACGATTTAATTCGCTTTGCAGCTATACAAAGAGGTTTCCATAAATTATATTAGCGGATTCTGGAAGATATTTTTGTTCGATGCAGTAGGATGGATAATGCCGGAATGACACCGATGGAGCCATAATTTGGTCAATGATCTGGTTGGTAAATTGTAACCCTTCAGTTTGAATAGCGATCTTTGGCCTTTTATTGGAAAACTATAGATCAAGCACTTTCGGGGCCTCCTTCATTACCAGTAGCAGGTTTGCCTGATATTATCTTTTCTTGATAATCGTCAATTGTACTCTTTTTCAAACTAGCAAGATAGATTTGTGTTGTATTAACCTTTTCATGGCCCAGCATCTTGGAAATGGTCGTTAACGGTATCTCCATCTGGTCGGCAATCGTTGCATAAGAATGTCGCGCTACATAGCTTGTCAGGTTTTCCTCAATCTTGGCCATAGCCGCCAGCTTTTTTAAATTTTTATTATATCGCTCACGCGCCCAGGTTACGTCCTTGTATTGCAGGGCCGGATCATCCCGTTTGATGATGGGAAGGGTATAGTCATCTTTTCCCTTGTCTGCAACAAATTCATCCAGTATTGGCCATAACGGCCCTGGAATTTTTATATCGTAGGGTTTTTTTGTGCGCTGTCTGACAAATGAAATCCGTCCGTCATTAATGTTGCCGAGTTTCAGATGCGCAAGGTCTGCATAGGCATCAGGTAAAAGCTCATTAAAAAAATCTGCCTGTCTCGATACAAGGTCGAGTCCTTGTCCAGTTCCAGATTTGCAAGACGTTGGATTAAGGAAAAATCAATCGCTCGCTTTTTTGTTTTGGTTGTGCGGATTGTATAATCATCAAAAGGGTAGGCATCCCTGTCCGCAAAGCCGTCTTTAACGGCCTGATTGAAGATAGCCCGGATGGTCTTCATATAGACAGCCAGCCCATTGAGCGAATTACCCTTTGCTAAATGATTCACCTCAAATTTCTTCAAAAAGGCCAGGTTAAGTTCATTGAAGGTAAAGTCCTTGTCTTTCCGGTACTTCTTGATCACGTTCAAAATGGCGCGGTAGCTCTTGGCATTTCCAATCCGTTTTGCCTTGCGAAGATCATTAATGAGTTTTTCGGTGTAGGTGAAAAACGTTTGTGATGGCTTGCTGTCCTGCATACGTTCACGAACTTGAACAACGGATAAGAATTTCAGTTCACCCTTTTCATCCAGCCGCATTATCTGATCAGTCATCTCAGACCGTTTTTTTTGTAACAGATTGTTAAGGCGTAGCGGCGTTTCCGATCCTTTGTAACTTGATTTAACTTTGCGATCTTTAATGTTCCAGTCGGTTTTTTTGATCCAGTAACCGGATTTGATACTGGTCGTTTTGGTATTGTGAACCAGCCTGAAAATTATCGGAAATGTGCCGTCTTTTTTAGGTTTTCTCGCATCGAGTGCAAGAACGATACTTGTTGCCATACATTTAAATTTTGCACGTAACTTTTGGTTTGGTACAAAGATAAGTGATATGTGCCTAAAAACCGCTTAAAAACAGGTTTTTAAGCCATTTTAATCCAAACAAATTCAGAAATTGTATGACTGGCAGTCAAGAGGTCTTGGGTTCGATTCCTATTGGCTCCACGCTGATAATCAGCCACTTGCAAGATTAAAATTGTGGGTGGCTTTTTTGTTTAATACACAATTTGATACACCTTTAAAGTCTTATGGATGAGATCACCAAGGAATATCGATCCAGGATGAAAAAGAAATTGGCCTGGATGGAATACACACTTCTCAGAATTAAAGAAATAGAAGACCAAAAACAAGGGGATACTCAGGTTATTTCAAACAATTTCCAAACGTATTTGCAGAGGGTGATACAGAACATGAATTAATAACCAATTTATTTAATGCCCTGCATGACATATTTGACTATGAAGCTTCAAAAGTTGCCAACGATTTGAAATCTAACGATTCAAAGGTAACCAAAAAATCAATCTTCCTTCAATCGGCTTAACGGCTTAATATCATTAAATGGCTGATTATATAGTTACAAGAGCTTATCTTTTTGACTGGATAAGGACATATGGTTGCGAAATGTTACCATTGCCAGAAAATAAAGCAAGAGTAGTTAAGTTTGAAAACCCAAAAACAGGAGGTACTGCTTATTTAAACATGCCCATTGATGACCGACCAATAAAAGACAGTAATGTGCATGGAATTTGCTCAAAACCTGGCATACCAGTACCAAGAATGTAATAAAATAAAGTATTTTAAACCCCTTTAACCGCCTATTTCTTTATCCGGCACCTTACCACATTTCAACCTGAGATAAGTTAACCTGGCTTAAATGTAGCACTACCTTAATTAAGATTTGCCTTTAAAAGTTAAATTAGGTAGTCTGTGGGTTCAACCAACTGGGTTTATTATGAACTATATGCTCGCCAGCTTGTTATTAATTTCAGCGGCATGTGGTAATCAGCAAAAAGAATATCAAAAAAGTAATCCTAGCCTCTTATTAGGTTTTACCTTTGGAATGACAGAAAAACAATTCAATCGGCACCTTGAAAAGTTACTTGAAGACGGCAAAATATATGTCAATGATTTTGATTTATATACCTATGATATGGCCTTTGATAAAGGCAAGGCAGAAACAAGTTTTACCCCCTATTTCTATAATAGTAAGCTAAATCAACTTTTATTAACATTAAGCGGTTCTGGAAATTTATGATATGCCCTTAATACTGCAGGTGGATGCTATGCAAGCACTAGCAGTGAAATATAGTCATGATAGTGCTTATCAGCGTGTCGATGGTGGTAATGCAGCATATTGCTATCTTAAGGATAACAGGGAGATAAGTTTGTTTAAAGGCCCTAAAAATGTGTATTTGTTTTATACTGATTTGTCAATTAAACCTCTCATTGATAGTTCCAAATGGTATATCCCTGGGATCGGTGTAAAAAGAACTAATGACTTATAGGTGTTGGTCGAACTAACAAAAATTAAAACTTCAGGGATGTCCTGATCAGTGAAGCTTTAAAGAACCTTTTTGAAAACAGGCCCTTTAAAACTTCACTTGTGTTACATGTAACCAAAGGGCGCATCAGAGACTGTAAGCCGCAGTTCATCATCGATGTAGGATACGGCAATGTAAACCGTAAACGAAAACTGAAATGTAATACGTTGTTTTATACCTTTTTCAGGGATCATAAAATAAAGTATATCAGGCCCTTCCTGTTGTGGAATTTCGAAGGAATCTGCCAAACCAATTCTTACATCACTGGTAACTTTATTTTTTTGATATACACTTTGCCCATTGTGTTCCACCTGAATTTCATCTTCATAGAAGCCTTCCCGGAGGGCAATATGAAAAACAGGCTTCTGGCCAATGGATTGAGAACTATCTGTTTTATTACCCATTGTGCTGCAATTGGTTAGGATTATAGATGAAAAAGATAGTACAATGTAATGCCATTTCATCCATTTAAACTTCATGGATAACCGAAAATGTCTGAGATGATCACCCATCATAGCGCCGGATTTCTCAATAACTATTCCGGATACAGACTATTTTAGGTTTTTCCCTAATCTTCTACTGTGGCCGTTTTGGAACCGGATTTGTTTTCTGAATATTGTCTCATTTCATGTTGAAATTCTTCAAGCACCGAATCAAGTACATTACGTGACTTCAGCACCTCATGAGCATTTTTCATACATTCTTCCGCACTCCTGGCATCGCCATCGGCGTAAAGAAACTGACTTAGCATTTTAACCTGGTCTCCATAGTCAATATGCCCAAAGGTATCTACCGCATTGTTTTTGTTGGATATTAAAACTTTCATCAGTTCCTTTCGGGCTTCGTCTACTTTTGGTTCGGCCACTTTGATTGACGCATTTGCATCCTGTGCCGAAGCATATAAAGATTCGCCCTCCGGAATGTTTAAATATTTGTATCCTTTGGTCAAAGGCATGTTTAGCGCAATGGAGGCATGGCATGAAACCCGATTTTTTCCAAACTGGTCCACAACCTGCCGCAATACGTCATTACCTTTTTCAAGGAACATGCTTCCATTGAAGGCAAGGATCCTTCCTACATCTTCAGAAAAGAAATCCTGAGCTACGAGCTCTTCTTCATAGCTTTTTGGTGGGGCAATTTTCACATTCAATACATTGGAGATTATATCTTCCCCTTCAATGTTTATAGCTACCTGAACCTCATAGACCCCTGGCTCTGCCAGATCCCAGCCATTCAGACCTGATGCTATACTCAAAGAGCTATACATTGCCTCTTCGGGAACCAACTGCCTGAGCGGGTTTTCCAGGCATTTTTGAGTGTAAGGGTGCCATTGTCTTGCAGGTTTTCCTTTTCCTTTGATAATTACGGTTAAATGTTCACTGTCTGAGAGTGTTGAGATACCCAGTAATTTTGGCTGGCCGGTCATGTTAACCAGTTTCAGCTCGATCTTAACCGGTTCCATAAACTCAAAATGGTCGATATCTCGGTGCAGGCGTGCTTCCAGTTTAAAGCTTTGTTCAGGGTAAACATTTGCCTGGTTGAACCCATGATCATCAAACCAGTCCGCATTTCCCATTTGCACGAACTGCTCTGGTGCGTGACGCAAAAAGAGTAGCTCGTCATCACTGAATCTATATTCAAAGTCTTTGAAAAATGCTGACTGCCCACCTGCAACGCTGAAAGGATAATTCATAAAACTACGCGCCTCAGGTTCATTATCCAGGGGTATCCAGGGACCTTTTCCGCCAAAAACCAAGGATTTCTGCCAGGAATGTGCCAGGTTGAAGGCATGGCCCATTTCGTGGCAGGTTGTCCAGAATTTCATACGATTAACCCAGGCTGCCGGTTTAGGATCACTGGGAGGAGGATTTTTGATGAACGAATCATTGAAAACAGCAGTTCCCTGACGATGGTTTGGACCAATATCATCAAACATGATCCCGCCCAGCGAAGGTCCTTGCTCATGCAGACCGGCAAAGAATGTCCATAATGACCACTGAGGCCTGTTGGCAAATCTTGACCAATAGGTCTGCATGGCATCGTGCATTTCCATATCACTCCACCGCGCATTGGGCCCTGACCCGCTTAGTGGTATTATCGAACTGTCTTTTGTTGTTGAAGCTTTAAAACCGGTCCTTCGAAATACTTTTTGGATGGTTAATTTTTCCGCAGGCAAAGAGGCAGGGCGATTTGGATGTGCGTCAGTTTCAATATGTGTCACTGCCGAAGTTCCGCTTGCCACATCAAACTCGAATTGGACATTGCGAAAATATTTACTTTTCCATCGATAGATCATAGTGCGGCTCGTGGCACCGCCGCCACCGAACTTGACGATTGCCAGGCGTTGGCCCGGGTACAGTGATCGGATTACCTTCATCTTAATGCCAGTGTGAGGGAGTAAGGCAGCATGGCCTGATTTGTACCAGATAGTGCCAGCCCATTTGGATGATCCCTGGTATTTCACACTTGCTATCCAATGTAACCGAAGGTTTAGCCCGATCTTTATGGTCCCACTTATCGTATTTTGTGGATATTTCCCATCGAGATCTATCCTGAGTGCTTCCTTTCTTTTCCTCCAAAACCCGATAGGTTGTATCTCTGACTCCTCTAATCCATCCGGTTTAGCGTAGGGAAATGGATTTTTGAGAGCGATTTTGTAAGACCAGGTATATAAACCGCTTACCTGCAATAGCCCTGGAAATAGTGAAGCCGTTTCTTGTATGTATTCGGCATCGGTTTCCTGGATGTCTAGCTGTTCCTCAAAGTCAAATTCATCCAATTCGTGTGGGGATAGTTTTTCTTTCGTGGTTTCCATAAGCTTATTTAGTTAGAGTTGAACAATTTGGTAGATTGTGTTTTTTAATAAACAGACAAAAGAATTGCCTTCTTCTTTTCGAAGTAAGCTGGTGGTCGGACTGGTCGTTTAATAGTAGGTTATCCCATTTTTTCTATTCCTGCCAATGTCAGAAAATAAAATATTAATTTACTAAAAAACTAAACAACTGTCAACCCCTAAAAATGGGTATTTATAAGATTGTAATTTATTGGAAATGAATCAATTAATTTGCTCTTTCATATCACCTCATGCTTAACCTGGCGCCAGCGGACGTGGCTGTTGCACCACATGTTGGAGGAGCAATATAAAATGAGTTGTCTGTGATCTTGCTGATGAGATTGATGTTGAAATGACGAGTAAAAAAAGGTTGGTTTACATTTGTAATTAACTCTTTGATTTCCTACACCTGATAGTTTTCAGGATTTAATTTCAAGAGGGCGGTTTCATCGTTGTTGCTTTTACCGGTAAAGATCAAATCAGTTCCATTTGTAGCCAGATTGGAAGGCACATAATATTTTGGGCCACTCACATCATAGATTTTTTTGGTGCCGTTTTCCGTTCCATCTGATTCCCATATGAATAAGCGCCGGTAGTCCGTCAGGAAAAATGAAAAGTATAACTTATTATTAATTTCAATGACATCAGCAAAATCGACTAATTCCCAGTTGCCTTCATGCACTGCTTTTACCGGAACTGTATTTTCCGGGGAGCCGTCGGTTTTCATAATACCCACCGTGGTAGGAAAGGGGAATATTGATGAACTTTTGACCACAAAGTATAAATCATTGTTGAATTCGTTATACTGTGTCAGGGAGGATGTCCCCGTTGGCCTTGCACCATTCCCGTCAACTTCTTGCGTGACCGGAAAGGTGCCTGATTCGGTACCGTCACTTCTCCAAACCCTGGATTGATTGGTTTCTCCTGGCTGAAATGTGAAGAAAAACAGACCGTTGGCGGCACCTTCAAAACTTGGATAATTCCGGATAGGCAGATCCCCTTTTACTACAATAGTTCCTTCGCTGGTTCCATCACTCTTCCAGACATGGAGTAGAAAATCCTCTTTCGAGAGAAAGTAAAAATAATCACCTACCAAGGTCAGGTTGGACATATTGAGCTTTAGTAAGTCGGTAACAGGTACTGTCCCTTCTTCAGTTCCATCTGTGGACCAAATCTGTTTTCCGTTCTGTCCATCATTCGCTACAAAAAAAAGCTTATCATTAAATGTTACAGAACTTTGCGAAAAGACGGTAGTGATACCGCTGCTCTTCCCCGGGTAAATATCTTTTAGCAGTTTGGAATTGTCAACTGTACCATCACTTACCCATATTTCCTTGCCATAACTTTCGGTGATTGCTTCAAAGAAAAGCAGATTATTAAATTGAACGAAATTTCTTGGCATGGAATTTTTGTCCGAGTCTTTAGATAATAAATCAGTTACCTGTATCTGTGCACTTAACCTGTTGAAAAACATACTAAGTAACAGGGGCAAAAACCATAATTGCTTATTCATGGTGAAGTGATTTTTTGTTTCCCTATAAGTTGTGATCTTAGGCCCGGATTTATGCTTTTCCCTGATTCCTGATCAGCTTTTCGACCAGTGCATTTCACCTGCCTGCTTCAAAAGCCAATGATTTGAAATTTTCATACAATACATTTTTCTCACATAAAAAAAATAACTTTAGCATAATTTTTAATACTTTTTGAAATAGCTGTCGGATTTTATAAAATCGGTGACTGATTAAATAGGGTCTATTCAATAGTATTCACCGAAATGTAAATGATGAATAAACGATTGTTAAAGCGGATAGTTGTTGGTCTGCTGGGCTCATTGATATTTATGTTGTGTTATGGAGCCTGGCTGGTAAACGACGAATTTAGCAAGCTGGAGAGTGATGATCCCAGGTTTTGGGAGGCAGCAATCAGGGAATTTGAAGAGGAGGATATGCACCCGCTACCGGGTTTGGGCAAATTTGATAAGGGAAAGACTTCGTTAATAGGTTGATTGGAATTTTTCGTTGTCTGTTGACTTCAACTTAATAAAACTTTAACCTTGGCTTAACCTTATTTCCGCAAGTAAGCTGTATCATTGTTTGTGTTAACATAGATTTTGGGAATGAGATTTTGGTTAGCGGTTATTTGTTTGGTATTTATTTCGACAGGTTGTTCAAGAGAAAAGGGGAAAAACGAACCGCCTGCGTCCCAGGATTTGGAAAGAAGTGCCCGGAGTTTAGCCAAAGCCTACTGTGCTAACTGTCATAGCTATCCTGAACCGTCCCTGCTCGATAAATCTACCTGGAAGAAGCACGTACTTCCGAGGATGGGTTATATGTATGGGATTTACCCTCATGACAGTGTCAGAATGAAGCTGATTGGCCGGGGGGCTAGTGGTGAAATGGTAAAAAAGGCCAATACATTTCCGCCACATCAATTGCTGCCGGATAGCATATGGGTGAAAATTCAGCATTACTATTTGTCCCACGCGCCGGATAGTCTGGAAATTATCAGTGATGAGATCCGTACAGGGTTGAAACTGTTTGAAGTAGTGGAGACACCCTACAGGCTTTCACCCCCGGGCACTACCTGTGTTGCTTTTGCCGGAGATGGCCTTTACATCGCTGATGCGCATTCTCAAAAACTTTATCAGTTTAATAGAAAGCTTCAACTACTCAATGTTGCCAATACAAAAGAGGGGGCCGTATGGCTTAATAATAGAGAAAAAAGCCTGTTTATTACCGTGATGGGATCCTTTTCCCCTACAGATGCCCCTTCGGGCTTTTTGATGGAGTTGCCGAAAGAGGGGAAAGGGAAAGCCCGGAAAATAATCAGCCAACTGAGAAGGCCTGTACATTCATCATTTGGGGATCTCAATCAGGACGGTTTGGAGGATATTGTCATTTGTGAATTTGCAAAGTGGACCGGCCGGTTGACCTGGCGGGAAAAAACGCCTGATAGAAAGTACATCTCGCATTTACTGAGCACCCGCCCCGGACCCATAAAGGCATATATAAAAGATTTTGACAACAATGGCCTTCCTGATATAATTGCCCTTTTTGGTCAGGGCGATGAGGGCATATTTGCCTATTATAATCAGGGCAATGGCGTGTTCAGGGAAGAGGCCTTACTGCGCTTTCCCCCCAGCTATGGATCGAGCTATTTCAATTTTTTTGATTACAATGAGGATGGTTTTGACGATATCATTCATACAGCCGGGGACAACGCGGACTACCCGCCGCTAATGAAACCTTATCATGGCATCAGAATCTATCGGAACAATGGCGCGAATCAATTCGAAGAAGTGTTCTTTTGGCATCAGAATGGTGCCTATAATGCCATACCCCTGGACTTTGATCAGGATGGGGATATTGATATTGCCTCTATATCCTTTTTTCCGGATTTTGAAAAAACACCGCATGAAAGCTTTGTTTATCTTGAAAACAAAGGAGATGGAAAATTCGAAGCTTCTACTTTCAAAGACCCCTCACGAGGAAGGTGGATTGTGATGGACCACGCTGATTGGGATAATGATGGGGATGAAGATTTGGTGTTAGGAGCACTGGCTTTTGAGGTGGTGCCTGACACCAAAGGTTATGTTAAAAAATGGATGGAAAGCGGCTTGTCATTTATTATTTTGGAAAACAAACTCCAATAACCTGGAAGTATGTCATAAGACCCTGACTCACCCAATTATACATTGAGTCAGCCAGGTGTTTATTCCCGTTTTTCAGATTTTTATTGCGCTTCCATAAAAGGATATCTAAAATCTGTGGATGGAACCAGGGTTTCCTTGATAGTTCTGGGCGAAACCCACCGCAACAGGTTGATCATTGAACCGGCTTTATCGTTGGTGCCTGATCCTCTTGCCCCGCCAAAAGGCTGCTGACCGACGACCGCACCGGTAGGTTTGTCATTGATGTAGAAGTTACCGGCAGCATTTACCAACTTATTCGATGCCAGTTCAATGGCATAACGGTCAGTAGCAAACAAGGCGCCTGTTAAGGCATAAGGTGACGTCTGATCAATCAATTCCAGCGTTTCCTCAAAACGGTCTTCCTGGTAAACATAAATGGTAATAACCGGGCCAAATATCTCTTCACACATGGTTATATATTGTGGATCTTTGGTTAGTAAAACGGTAGGCTGGATAAAATACCCGGATGACTTATCATAACTGCCGCCAGCCAGTATTTCAACCAGATCACTTTTGCCGGCCTGGTCGATATATCCTGTAATCTTATCAAAGGCCTTTTTGTCAATGACTGCGCTAAAAAAGTTTGAAAAGTCCTCCACGACACCCATATTGATATCTTTAACATCATTTACCACAAGTTTTTTCAACGCCTCCCACATGCCTGAGGGAATGTAAGCCCTTGAAGCTGCTGAACATTTTTGCCCCTGATATTCAAAGGCGCCCCGTGTTATAGCAGTGGCCACTTCCCGGGTACTCGCCGATCGATGGGCCACAATGAAGTCTTTACCTCCGGTTTCTCCAACGATCCTGGGGTAGGATTTGTATTTGTGAATATTTTCGCCGATAGTTTTCCATAATTGTTGAAATACCTTGGTACTTCCGGTAAAGTGCAGGCCTGCAAAGTCGGGATGATTAAAGATCACTTCCCCGGCCACAGGGCCATCTACGTAAATCAGATTAATCACACCATCGGGAAGGCCGGCTTGTTGAAACACTTCCATAATCACATTGGCGGCGTAAATCTGCTGGTAGGCTGGTTTCCAAACCACGGTATTGCCCATCATAGCAGGTGCGGAAGGCAGGTTGCCGGCAATCGCAGTAAAATTAAATGGAGTAAGGGCAAACACAAACCCTTCCAGCGGCCGCTGTTCGATCCGGTTCCAGGTGCCAGGGGCGGAGTCCGGCTGTTGCTTGTAAATCTCAGCCATGTAACTCACATTGAACCTTAAGAAATCAATCAACTCGCAGGCTGAATCAATTTCTGCCTGGTAAGCATTCTTTGATTGCCCCAACATGGTGGCAGCGTTGATTTTATACCGGTAAGGGCCTGCCAATAATTCGGCCGCCTTTAGAAATATACTTGCCCGGTGTTCCCATGACATACCAGCCCAGGATTCCTTAGCAGCCATGGCTGCATCTATAGCCTGTTTGGCATGATCCGAATCCCCTTCACTAAAATGACCCAGCACATGCTGATGGTCGTGTGGGGGATTCAGCGGTAACTTCCGTCCGGTAGTTACCCTTTCACCGCCAATATACATGGGGATATCGACTTTTGAAGATCTTGCCTCCTCGATAGCCGATTTTAAAGCTGCTCTTTCGGCAGAATTTGGCGCATAACTTTTTACAGGCTCATTTTCAGGAATGGGAACATTAAAAAATCCTTTAAGCATTATAGTATGGGTTTTATTTCTTGTTAATTAAAATTTTGAGCATATTTAAAACTTCATATCCAATGGGACCGCAATTTTATAAAATCACCGGCAAATTTAAATAAACAGTCTATTTTATTTTAATAATTTCTATACCATCGACCTCCTGGCTTGTCAGCACTATAGTATCTTTACCATTTCACTCAGACAGTTTATTTCGTAGGTTACCTTTTCTTTGTGAAACAGATCATTTGGATTGTAAAAGATTTGATCCATGTTTACACGCCTTGCCCCCTGAATATCAGTCTGCAAATTATCGCCCACCATGATGCTTTTATTCACCTCCGCCCTGGTAAGCCCCAGGGCGTATTCAAATATTTCCTTCTGTGGTTTTTTCGAACCGGCAGATTCGGAAGTGACGATTTGCTTAAAGTATTTTTTGATGTTGGCACTGGTTAATTTAGTATCCTGTACGTCGTCGAACCCATTGGTTATAATGCATAATTCATATTTCTCCTGCAAATAATCAAGGATCTCTAATGTGTAGGGCATGATGTTTGTTTTTTGGGGGCAGGACTGTAAATAAACCTCTCCGAAATCCGGGGGAACCTGTTCCGGCGTCAGGCCTAAATCCATGAAAATAATGGTAAATCTTTTTTCCCTAATTTCATCCTTATCAATTTTTCCGACATTGTATAAATCCCACAATTGGTTGTTTACCTCCATAAACTTTTCTACCAGGGCGAATTCTGAAAAAAGATTGAAGCTCATTAATTCAAATTGCCGGTATAGATCTATCAACGTTTCCGTAGCATTTTTATCAAAGTCCCAAAGGGTATGATCCAGGTCAAAAAATATGTGATGGTATTTTTTCAAGGTCAATGTGGCCAGGTTTTGCGTTGAATTTTATTGATAGATAGCTCCCTGTTGGAATTTAGTATCTCATACGTTTCCAGATCTCTCAACAAAACCTGGTCTTTGCTTAAAAACTGAAAGATTTGATTGACAAAATCCTTTACCTCTTCTTTTAAAGAATAAAACACCCATTGATCTTCCTTCCGGGAGCTGACTAACCCGGCATTCTTTAAGTAGATCAAATGTCGACTGGTTTTTGTTTGCGTAAAGTCCAGTATATTTTCAATATCAGAAATGCTCAACTCGTGATCATGATATAAAAGAAATAATATCCTTACCCTCGATTCATCGGCAAAAGACTTAAAGAACTGGGTGCCAGGGCTTAAACTAAAATTCTTTAATCTCATTTTCGTATATAATCAACGATTGAAAAAGAAACCTTTTATACCATTACTGCATTTAAATTAATATTAATCATTATTTTTATAAGTTAAGTAACACTTAATAAAGAATTTTTGGTGTAAATTTAGTGTATTGAAGAAGTTTGAAATCATATTGACCGCTGCTACACCTGCTTTTTATAAGCTTTTGGCTGTGACACTGGTGTTTGGTGTTTTGGTAATAATGGATGCCAGGGCACAAGAAGTTACCACAAAGGATAAGCAAATTGTTCAGTTTTCAGGGGTTGTGGTAGGGGCGGACAGTACCACGGGCGTTCCGGGTGTGCACGTTTATGTCCCGAAAGCTGGAAGGGGTACAACTTCAAATTTATACGGTTATTTTTCAATGCCGGCTTTGGTTGGTGACAGTGTGATAATTAGTGCGATTGGTTTTGAAAGAATTCTTTATGTAATTCCCGGAGATCGTGGGGAAAACATCACAGAATTTTTTGAACTTAAAACCGACACTACCTATCTGGAAGAGGTAGAGATATTTCCTTTTCCAACCGAAAAAGACTTCAAACAGGCTGTTTTAGCCCTGCAATTGCCCTCAAATAATTTTTCACAAGATAATATGGGGGCCGAAGTTTTAGCCAGAATAGCAGAAACCCTGCCCATGGATGGCCGGGAAGCTTACAGAGGCTTTGTCAACCAACAATTCTACACGGCCCATAACCGGTTTCTTTACAATCCTAATCCTACCAGCGCCTTACTCAATCCATTTGCCTGGGCTGAGTTAGTGAAATCGATCAAAAGAGGAGACTTCAAAAAGAAAAAATAAAAAACCCTGGCTAAAATAGACAGGGCTTTTTGATATATGGTAATTGTTTAGCGTATGCGAGGCATAATAAGTTACCAGTGAACGTTTTCAGCCGAAGCTTCATTGGTAGCAATATCACTACTGGCACTTTTATATAGTTCTTTTCTTACTTCATCCCTGACATTTTGGGCGATCATAGTTGCTTCCTTCTTTAGCTTTTTATGGATTGTCTGGCTCTTTTTGGATGATTCGGGATTGACAAACAAAAACTTTTTAACACTTTGACTGGATTTACGCACGGTCTTTTTGTAGTAGAAATCCGTTACTTTCAGTGAATAGCCATTATCCCTTACGACCATGACCACCTTATAGTTTAAAAGTGGTGTTGCGGATCTCGAAATTCCTGAAATCTTAAATTTTTCCACACCGCCGCCGGACAGCGTTCCGGAGTTCTTGTTCATTCTTAAATAATATGTGGATTTGTTGAATTTGTTCTCGAACAAATACTTCGCTTTTTCATAAAGCGCTTCCTTGGCTGTGCCTTCAATGCTTACTTCTTCAGAAAAACTGAGTAGGTTGACCCCAACCCGCTCCTGCGCGCGCAACGGACTTATAAATAAGCCGCCGACAATCAATAGTAGTGTTAATAAGGTTCTCATAAGGTCATTGCTTTTACAGTTCAATTAACGTCCTTTGGTTGTTGTGTATTGTTCGGTTTGTGTTTTACTATGATCGCATTTTCATATTTGTAAGGCCCTGTACCCGGAGACTCGAGAATATCTACATAATTGACAAATCTTGGATTCATCGTATCTCTGACCTGGTATTTTCCACTTTTTCCCCCTGCACCTCTGATGATGATGAAATCACCATAATCAAAGTTTCCTCCCCATCTTTTCAGCAAGTTTCTGCTCAATGCCACATATTTATAATCACCTGCTACAGGAATTTCAAACCTGGTGCCGTCGGCTGTAATGTTTGGCGTATCATCAGTTTGGCTTGCAACTGGCTCATACATCGTTATTGTAACGTTGAAGCTGGGTACTAAGTCGGCAAATAATCCTGCATGGTCATTAACATTGGTAAGCTCCCCGCGTTCCGGTCCGATTAATGCTTCAGTTAGGTCTTCACTTAGGTTTTCGCTTGTAGTTTCATCATTTGTAAAACTCAACAATGCTGGCACCAACAAAACAAACGCCAACAAATATGGGTTGCTTAAAATCCGTTTCACTGCTCTTTAGGGTTAGTTAATTCAATTTTCATAACCTTACTATAAATTCCGTGCCAATTTGGCTATTCAGATATTGAATAAGATTACATGTTTATTTCAACATCCCGAATAAGTAACCCTAACTCATACTCAAAAATACTAAAAATGTTTAGGTTTAAAGATAGATACAAGCCCTATTTCGATGAATAAATGATATTTTGCGATAAAGAAATCATAAGCTTCTACAAGCCTTTGTGCCCAAACAATAGGTGGAAGCGTCTATCTTCGTATAGAAGAACAATCACCCGTAAAGTAGCTGGTTCAATTATACATGTTATGTGCCCGTATGAGTACTTCAATACACAATTTGTGTAATTTTCCGTCATTTTTGATAAATAAAAAAAATTATTAATGGTGTAAAACTTACATGGAAAAATGGGGGATAAAAATAACGACTTTTAATATGCTTTTTTATCTCATATCTTGAAGTATAAGGAAAAGCTCGTTCATCAAAAAGGTCTGTGGTAAAGTCTGAAATCTAAAAGGAAAACCTAGTTAAGTAAACAAAAAAGGCCTTTTATGCTACTGATAGAACTGTCATGTCTAATGATAACAACACATATTCAAGCACTTTATTAATAAATTAACAACTCGGATTCTTCTCTGCAGAGACCGCGTTAAGAATTGTTAAACCAGGGAAGCTATTAGGTATATTATACGTAATATACCCCATATTGTGTTAATTTTTTATTAATTTACTTTAAAATAAGTACAATTTATTATATGTTTGAAGAACAACCGTTCTAAAAGCTAAAAGCTATTAGCTTCCGAAATAAAACTTTTTTTCACTGCTAAACTGTTTATATATGAAGAAGATTCTACTCATTTGCTTCATGCTCTTGGCAGCGCTTATCATTGATGCCAGGGCACAGGACCGGACCATTACAGGCAAGGTCATAGATGAAAATGGTTCCTCACTACCGGGAGTGAACATCATTTTAAAGGGCACAGCTATCGGAACCACCTCTGATATCGATGGTAATTATGTACTAAGCCTGCCTTCCGAAGGTGGTGTTTTGATATTCTCATTCATTGGGTTTGCCACCAGGGAAATTGACATTGGTTCGCAATCCACCATAAATGTCACCTTACTTGGAGATACCCAGCAACTCTCGGAAGTTGTTGTTACAGGCTATGGTGTTCAGGAAAAACGTTCACTCACAGGATCGATAGCTTCTGTAAAAGGTGAAGTTATCGAAAATTTGCCGATGCAATCCTTTGACAGAGCCATTCAGGGCCGTGCGGCCGGTGTGCAGGTGACTTCTACATCCGGTGCGCCTGGTGGTGCTATTAATGTACGAATCCGGGGTGTAGGTTCTATCACAGGAGGAAACGATCCCTTATATGTGGTTGATGGAGTACAGGTAAATTCTGGTGACAACAACGCCTTTGGATCAGGTAATGCTCTGAACAGCATTAACCCGAATGATATCGAATCCATAGAAGTCTTGAAGGATGCTTCCGCTGCCGCAATTTATGGAGCACAGGCAGCGAATGGTGTCGTATTAATTACTACCAAAAGGGGTAAAGCAGGAAAGACAAGGATTAATTTCACCGCACAGGTCGGTGAAACCGCTCCTATCAACCTGATTGATGCCTTAAATACCTCTCAGTTTAAAACGTTAAGGGCGGAGGCCCTCACAAACCGGTTCGGACCGAATTATGATCCGGATGGGCAGGGACGCACAACCGCGCAATATGTACAGGATTTATATGGTGATCAAGATACTGATTGGGTGGATGAGGCATTCAGAAACGGTACGAATCAAACTTATGATATTTCATTTGATGGTGGTAATGAAAGAACTAACTTTTTCATTTCAGGCTCCTACAACCTTCAGGAAGGTATCGTTTTGGCTTCTGATTTTGAAAGGGGGACGGGCAGGTTTAACCTGAATCATAAAATCAATGATAAATTATCTATAGAGCAGAAGATTTCATTAGCAAGGACTACTCAGAATGGGACGATTTCAGATGGTGCATTTATAAGCAGCATACACCTCGCCTCCTTATTCATGGCGCCCAATGAACCTGTCCGGGATGAAGCAGGTGAATACAACCAGGATTTGCCGTCACCCTGGAATTTTAACATTGTGCAAATGGCCGATTTTGATGAGCGGGTATCAGATAACACGCAAATAGTAGGAAGCTTTGCGGTCAACTATCAGATCCTCCCTAACTTGAAACTGAGAGGATTTATAGGGGTGGACTATTCTGGCATGGAGGAATACGCCTGGTCGGATCCAAGAATTAATAACTATAGAAACTTTGGCAATGGTATTGGCGGCCGACGCAGCGAGAGAAGAAGAAATATCATTAGCTGGAATACCAATGAAACCCTGACTTATTCGAAAAGCTTTGGAGACCACACTATCAATGCACTGGTAGGTTTTGAATATCGTCAACTGGAATGGGAAAATTTAACAGCCATAGGGGAGGGTTTCAACAACTTCAGGTTGAGAACATTAGCCTCGGCTGCGGGTCCTGGTACTGCTGTTTCAAACCCAGTCAATTCATTTAATACATCCTGGAATATGGCCAGTTTTTTCGGAAATGTGAATTACGATTACAAAAAAAGGTATTTTGCCACAGCTACTCTACGAAGGGACGGCTCCTCCAGGTTTGGTGTAGATAATCGTTGGGGTAATTTTTATTCCGGTTCTGTAGGATGGGCCATTTCAGAGGAGTCTTTTATGGATGATATTGCTGTGATAGACAATCTGAAAATCAGGGCCAGCTACGGTCAAACCGGTAATTCTTTATTAAACCCTAATGGCACTGAGAATTTTGTTGCTGCACAGGCCTGGGGTGTTGTGGGTAATTATACCGGCGAAGGGGGTACCTTACAAAATGGTTTTCTACCGGTTACGCTGGGAAATAACAGATTGACCTGGGAGGTGGCAGAACAGGCAAATATAGGTTTGGACTTTGCATTATTTGGAGGGAGGATTTCAGGAGCCGTTGATGCCTATATAACCGAAACCTCTAGTCTCTTGTTAGACAGATCATTGCCTACGGATACCGGATGGGGATCAGTAAAAGAAAACGTAGGTATTGTTGAAAACAAAGGTTTGGAAATAGAACTTTCCACGGTGAATATTGATGCCGGTAATTTTAAATGGACCACCGATTTCAATATCTCTTTTCAGGAGAATCAGGTAAAAGAGCTATTTGCCGGGAATGACACGGTAGTATTGGCCAGTGGAGAATATTTGATTGTTGGAAATTCTTTGAGATCGAACAGGCTTCCGACTTACTTAGGGGTAAATCCTGCCAATGGCAAAGCCATGTGGGAAGATGCCGACGGTAATATCACCTACCTCCTGCAGGATGAGGATAATAGAATTCAGGGGAATCGACTTTCTGACTTTTTTGGCGGATTAACCAATACCATAACTTACAAAGGATTTACGCTCGATGTGTTTTTCCAGTTTGACTACGGAAGGCAGATTCTGAACAACAATGCTTTCTTTCACGAAGCATCGGGTGGGTATATCTGGAATCAGGCGGTATCACAACTGGACAGGTGGCAGAATCCGGGAGACATCACTCACGTACCGAGGCCTTATGATGGTGTGGCTGAGCCAGGTGACTCCCGGAGTAATCAGTTTTCTACACGGCAGCTTGAAGATGCTTCTTACATCAGGCTGAAGGCCGCCACCTTAAGCTATGATTTTCCCAATACAATAGTATCCAAAATCGGTCTTTACAGGGCGAGAGTATTTGCCCAGGGAATTAACCTGTGGACCCTGACAGAGTATACCGGATGGGATCCTGAACTGCTGCAAACGGACATTGGCAGATATCCTCAGGCCAAACAATACACGCTTGGAGTTCAAATTGGATTATAATAAAGACTTTAAAAATGAGAAATTATATAAAATACTTATTGACCTGTCTTTTTTTGATAGGAGTATTTTCCTGTGAGGACCGGCTTTCCTTACAAGATCCGGCCCAGATAACAAAAGACCAGGCTTTGGAAGGCGATGGAATAGAAGGAGTTGCCATCTCCATGTATAGCTCAATGCAAAATGTAGCGTATTATGGCGCCCGTATGATGATTGTTGGGGACGTGCTGGCCGATAATGTCAGGGCTAATTTTCTTTCCAACCGTTATGCCAGTGAATATGACAACGTACCAGGTTCGCATGTTGCCATTTATGGTCCTTGCTATGGGGTGCTTTCAGCAGCTAATAATCTGTTGGCCAATATTGCGACTTCGGAGATAAGCGATTCCAGAAAAAGAGAGTTGGAAGGGGCAGGGAAGTTTGTCAGGGCTTTGGTATTGCATGATTTGGTACGTACCTATGGTTATGAACCTACCCAAATTGTTAATGGTTGGGATGCCGGGGTGGTTGTCAGAACCGAGCCTGTTGAACGGCCCGATCAGGCTGATCTTAGGGCCCGTGAGACAGTAACTGCAGTGTATGCTCAAATTGAATCGGATCTGTTAAGTGCTATTAGCTTGTTGAACAACGACAACCCTAACTATCTGGCATCACGGGGGGCAGCAGAGGCGTTGTTGTCAAGGGTTTATTTGTACCTGGAAAGATACGATGATGTTATAACCTATGCCACCGATGCCATGAATTCAGGTATGGCTACCCTTGTCGCTGAGTCTGCTTATGCCGATGCATTTCACGGGCAGTTTAATCCCGAAGCTTTCTTTGAGTTAATATTTGACAGTCAGGAAACAATAAGCCTAAACAGCGCACTTGCCGGAGTGACCACAACGTTACCCACAGCCTGGTCTGATTTAGTGTATACTGATGATTTGCTTAGTATTTATGATCAGGCAAATGATGTCAGGTATCTGGATATGACATTTCCGGACAATGGTTTTATTTACAATAATAAATACTCAGGTTCTGCTGATGGTAATAATGTTTTTGAGGGAAATAAACCCACGGAATTTGTTAATTGGGCAGATAACATGCCCATTATAAGATACTCCGAGGTATTGCTCAACAGGGCTGAGGCCTATGCAGAAACAGGTCAGGAGGGTTTAGCCAGGGCTGATGTAAATCTGCTTAGGGCAAACAGAGGACTGGCAGCTTCACCCATTGGTTCTACAGGTGCCACATTGACTAATGATGTTTTGCTGGAAAGAAGAAGGGAACTGGCTTTTGAAGGACATCGGTGGTTCGACTTGAAGCGTCGTGGTATGAATATACCAAAACCGCAGGGGAACATTCCCACAATACCTTATAGTAATTTCAGGATTTTGGGCAATTTGCCAAATG
This sequence comes from Agaribacillus sp. DX54, assembly GCF_056858335.1. Classification (NCBI taxonomy): domain Bacteria; kingdom Pseudomonadati; phylum Bacteroidota; class Cytophagia; order Cytophagales; family Splendidivirgaceae; genus Agaribacillus; species Agaribacillus sp. DX54. Next base: position 18,417 of record NZ_JBXEQE010000044.1, on the reverse strand, counting down.
GTGATGTGGATATCAACCCTAATCTGCTTCAAAATCCCGGATATTGACAATTAGGCAAATAAAACAGCATTAAAATGAAAAAGAGATATATATGTATTTTCATGGCTGCGATGGCATTCCTCGGACTGCCGTCATGTATGGATGAAACAGCCATTGTATGGGAAGGTCTCGTAGTGGAATTTGACCGGCTTTCAGGACGATCAGGAGGTGTATATCCCCGTGAAAACGACGGCGCAAACATTGCCGAACAATTACAAATTAACCTGGTAGGCGCTCATCAGTCCGAACCTATCGACATTAATTATGAGATTGATAATACCACTACCGCTGTTGAAGGGGTTCATTATGAACTTATCAGTCCCAATCCGGTGACAATTCCGCCAGGATCAAGTTTTGCTTTTATTGAATTTGAGATTCTGGATGAAAATGTCTTACCCGGTGAAAGTTGGTTGCTGACATTTAATTTGACAAATTCAGAAGCAGAGATTTCTGAAAACTATAAATCGGTCGTACACACCATAGCAGTTTCCTGCACATCGGATTTGGCCGGAACTTATAGGGCTACTATGAGCGGGAATATAGGCGACGGTAGTGGAGGGGTGTCCGATACCTATGTTGATCTTATCTCCACTGTGGTGTTGACCCCTGATGAGGATGAACCTATAGTTTACACTATTGATGATATGTCATTTGGGGTATATCCGACTTCCTACACTATCGATGCACCTCCCGGAAGAATTCGGGATGTATGTGACACCCTCACCGATTTAGATGATACGGATGGAGCCGGAGTTCCTTTTACTATTTCCGGAACTGTCAATAGCGATGATACTATTACCATTTCCTGGAGCAATACTAACGGAGACTCCGGAACCGGTACATTAACCAAACAATAACAACCATTTAAGGGTGGGCCTTCGGGCCGCCCTTCATTTTTATCCATGGTTCGTGTTACAGCACAGGTTGAAATGAGTCATCGGTTCTGATTGTCAGAATAATTCAGGCAACCTAACAATTGAAGCAAGACCGATTTTTAAGAATACCCTGAGTACAGAAAAATGAAGAAGTTATTTTTAATCGTATTTATAACTCTCCCGGGCTTTCCTGTTTTTGCTCAAATGGTCAATATGCATGCAAACACAGGAGAAGTGATGAAAGCAAAAAAATATATAGGTGTCGAAGGATCACCCTATTTATTTCCGGAGTGGAGAACAGGAACGTTCACTGATGTCGATGGTAAGAGCAGGGGAAAATATCAATTGCGGTATAATATTTATGATGATGAATTGGAAATCATTAAAGAAAAAAAGGCGATTTCCCTGAATCATCAACTGGTAAAAGAATTTGAGGTCTTTAACCCGGAGAACGCGGGTCGATCTTTGTTTCGCAGTGGTTATCCGGCTCATGATGAATATGATCCGTCTGATTTCTATGGTGTTTTAAATGATGACGGTGACTTTCACCTGTTAAAAAAATACAGTTGCACCATCACCAAAGTTGAAACCAGAGGTTATGGTGAGAATATTGCCACGCAGAAGTTCCTTCAATCTTCAAAATACTACGTTTATTCTGAAAAAACCGGATTCATTAAAATAAATAAATCCAGGAAATCGATATTTGAAGTTTTTCCAAAACACGAGCAGCAGCTTAAGACCTTCATCAAGAAAAACAAGATAAACATCAAAAATGACAATGATTTGGCCCGCTTAATACAATTTTGCAATGCGATTAACTAAGCCTGCCCTGTTTTACCTGTACTTCAAGCAAACTAACGGAAGATGTTGAACCAAAAGAGGCTTTCAGCTTTTATATCTTTATTATTTGTTTTACCTGTCCATATGATTCTTTTGGCCCAGGAAAATCAAAAGCTGTTCAGACTGGTGTCCCATCGTAAAAGTGGTATTTCCTTTTCCAATGAAGTTCCTGAAACCGACCGGCTTAATATCATGTTTTATCCTTATCATTACAATGGAGGAGGGGTAGCTGCCGGGGATATCGACAATGATGGATTAATCGATTTGTTTTTTGTAAGCAATTATCATCAAAACAAATTATATCTCAACAAAGGTAATTTAACATTTGAAGATATCACCGAAAGTGCCCGGATAGCCGGACCTGCCGGGTGGGATACCGGAGTAACGATGGTTGACATTAATCAGGATGGTTTTATGGATATATACATTTGCCGATCAGGTGAAATCCCTAATACCTCAACGGCTAATTTACTGTACATCAATAATGGCAACAGCACTTTTACAGAAAAAGCTTCGTCATTTGGATTGGCCGATACCGGTTATGGCACCCAGGCGTCGTTTTTTGATATGGATCTTGACGGTGATTTAGACATGTTTCTGATAAACCATAACATTAAAGAAACCAAGTATTATGATGCATCGCTCGCAGGTTTCCGCGCCCCGAAGATTGGAGACAAGCTGTATAAAAATGAAGGGGGCTGGTTTGTAGACATCAGTTATTCTGCCGGTATCAAAGGGAATATAGTTGGTTATGCCCTGGGGTTGGCCATTGGAGATATTAATCGAGACGGGTTACCGGATATATATGTAGGTAATGATTTTCTGGAGCCCGATTATCTTTATTATAATAACGGAGACGGCACTTTCACTGAAAAGCTAAAAGAGCAAATTAAGCATATTTCTAACTTTTCCATGGGAGCTGACCTGGCTGATTACAACAATGACGGGTTGCTGGATATTATGGTGGTAGACATGGTTGCCGAGGATAACTATCGTCAAAAAACCAATATGAAAGGGATGAACCCTGAATTATTTTGGAAAACAGTAAAAGATGGTCAGCACTATCAATATATGAAAAACACCCTGCAGTTAAATAATGGCCATGGTTCTTTTAGTGAAATCAGCAGTCTGGCCGGTGTTTCAAAAACAGATTGGAGTTGGTCGCCACTTTTAGCTGATTTAGACAATGACGGTTTTAAGGATTTGTTTGTCAGCAACGGATTAAGAAAAGATATCAGGAATAATGATTTTGGGATTTTTATGTCTCACTACCGGGATAGCCTGGAGCAACTTCCGGTATCTGCAGGTGATATCGAAAAAGAAATCGATTTTGCTTTAAGTAAAATCCCTTCACAAAAAGTAAGTAATTATTTTTTTAAAAATAACCGCGATTTAACCTTTACAAAGGTAACAAAAGCATGGGGAGGGGATCATCCGGCCTTTTCCACCGGTGCGGTTTACGTTGATTTAGACAATGATGGTGATCTCGATATTGTTACCAATAACATTGACCAAACCGCTTTCCTGTACGAAAACCTTTTAAATGGATCGCGTCATTTTATTACCCTTCAGCTACAAGGTAAGGTGCCGAACCGGAATGGTATAGGAAGTAAAATCTGGGTTCATACCGGAAAAACAGTACAATACCATGAGCATTATGTGAGTCGGGGATTTCAGTCCAGCTCTCAACATAAAATAATATTTGGTCTTGGAGCAAACACAAACATTGATTCTCTCCGAATTGTTTGGCCTGATGGTCAATCGCAATTGTTACAAGATTTGACCGTGGATAAATCCTATGAACTTAATATCGTCAATGCAACCGGTCAGTTTAAATATGAGAAAAAAACGTCGGAAAATGAAAAGCTTTTTCTGGATATCACCACAAAGGCCGGTATTGATTTCTGCCACAAAGAGAATGAATACGATGATTTTCAAAGGGAAATACTTCTGCCTCATAAATTGTCAAATTTTGGCCCTGCATTGGCTGTAGGTGATGTTAATGGCGATGGTCTCGAGGATTTTTACGTTGGTGCCGCACAGGGCCAAATTGCCAGCTTATACATTCAAAAGCCACCTGGCAGATTTTATCGATTAACTAATAATCACTGGTCAGAAGACAAATCGAAAGAAGATCTGGATGCGGCTTTTTTCGATTTTGACCTGGATGGGGACCTTGATCTGTATGTTGTCAGTGGAGGGAATGAATATGAAGAAAACCATGAAAATTATGAGGACAGGTTGTATGTTAATGACGGTCATGGGAATTTTACCAAATCCAATCATGTTTTGCCTGGAATCTACAGTAGTGGGTCCGTTGTAAAGCCCTTTGACTTCGATAATGATGGTGATCTCGATTTATTTGTCGGGGGCAGGGTAAAGCCGGGCTATTACCCTTTTGCTCCTAAAAGTTATTTGCTAAAAAATGATCGGGGAAAGTTTATAGACATTACTGACAAAACAGCGCCGGAATTATCTGAAATTGGAATGGCCACCGACGCGGTTTGGGCAGATGTTAATAACGACAATCAAATTGATCTGGTAGTTGTCGGTGAATGGATGCCTATCACGTTTTTTCTGAACAATAACGGGATATTTCTACCGGACAAAGAAGCCAGCTTTTATGAAAAATCATCCGGATGGTGGTTTAGCATAGAGCCCATCGATTTTGATCGGGACGGTGATTTGGATTTTATGGTGGGGAATTTGGGGCTGAACTATAAGTATCAGGCTACGTTAAACGAACCCTTTGAGATTTACAGCGGCGACCTGGACAGGAACGGGAATAACGATATTTTATTAGGTTATTATAATGAAGGGAAGCTTTATCCTGTCCGTGGCCGTGAATGTTCCTCTCAGCAAATTCCGATGATGAAGCAGAAGTTTAAGCGCTATCATGAGTTTGGTTCTGCTACGTTACCGGGTATTTTGGAGTCATTTAATAACCCAATGCATAACTTAAAGGCTTACACATTTGCGTCTTCCATATTGGAAAATTTAGGTAATGGCAGCTATAAGTTAACTCCACTTCCCCTCCGGGCCCAGATTTCACCCGTTAATGCTATTATATATTTTGATTTTGATGATGACGGATTGAAAGATTTGCTGGTAGCAGGCAACCTGTATGCATCAGAAGTAGAAACGCCCAGGGCAGATGCAGGGATTGGTCTTTTCTTAAAAGGGGGAAATAATGGCGAACCGGAAATTCAGACTGTCAGGCAAACAGGCTTTATGGCCGATGGTGATGTAAAGAAATTAGGTTTGATTAAACTCGGAAACCACCGCCATGGTGTTTTGGTGGCGAGAAATAATGGTGCTTTGACTTTGTTTCAGGTTAACAGGGAGGCTGTTAAATAATGGCCCGGGCTTCGCCCGGGAGCTGCCGCCCCAATTATTTTGTAACAGGAGTTTGAGAATGAAACCAGCCATTTTTACCCGTGGTTGTATTTATTGTCCCTGGCTCTTTTCTAAAACAACTTTTGTATCTTTGCTGCCTATAATTAATCGAACTATGTTATACGTAAGTCGTCAGGAACATTTTAATGCGGCCCATCAGTTGTACAACCCAAACTGGACCAAAGAGAAGAACATCGAGGTTTTTGGCCCTTGTGCCAATGAAAACTGGCATGGGCATAATTTTGAATTGATCGTAACGGTTAAAGGCATGCCTGATCCTGAAACCGGCTTTGTCGTGGATTTAAAAAAGCTCAGTAACCTGATCAGGCATGAGATAACTGATAAGGTAGACCATAAAAACCTGAATATAGATGTAGATTTTATGGAAGGCAAGATGGTCAGTTGCGAAGTGCTGGTCACAGAGTTTTGGAAGATTCTTGCCCCTAAAGTGAAGGATATTACACCAAACGGATCATTGCATTCCCTTAAATTGTATGAGACACCCCGTAACTTTGTCGAATATTTCGGAGGTGAGTAGATGAAGTATTACATCATCGCCGGAGAGCGGTCCGGAGATTTGCATGCAGCTAACCTTGTCAAATCCCTCCGGGAAATAGATACGAGCCAGGAGGTGCGTGGCATTGGTGGGGATTACATGAAGGACAGCGGGGTGGAGGTGTTTATGCACTATCGCGACCTTGCTGTGATGGGTTTTTGGGAGGTGCTAAAAAGCGTTGCAAAGCTTCGCAGATTGCTGAAATTGTGCCAAAAAGACCTCATGGCATTCAAACCTGATGTGTTAATCCTGGTTGATTTTGCCGGTTTTAATTTGCGTATGGCCACATTTGGAAAAGCGAATGGGATCAGGACATACTACTATATTTCTCCGAAAATCTGGGCCTGGAATCAAAAAAGGGCCTTTAAGATTAAAAAGGTGGTCGATAGAATGTTCGTTATACTACCTTTTGAGAAGCATTTTTATCAGCGATATAATTATGAAGTGGATTATGTGGGTAATCCATTGCTCGATGCGATCGATGCTTTTCAGCCTAATGAGCAATTTAATGACAAAAATAATATTGGGATCAATCCGGTAATTGCGGTACTCCCTGGTAGCAGAAAACAGGAGGTTGCTTACATCCTCGAAACAATGCTTAGCGTAATTCAGTATTTTCCAGACTACCGGTTTGTAGTAGCCGCAGTTGACAATCTACCACCGGAAGTTTATGCGGTGTTGGATAACACAGAGCAGGTAAGCATCGTATATAATCAAACCTATGATTTGCTGGCTCACGCTCACGCAGCCATCGTCACCTCAGGTACCGCCACACTGGAAACGGCTTTACTAAATGTTCCGCAGGTTGTATGTTACAAAACCAGCAACTTTACTTACCATATAGCCAAGCATTTGATTAAGGTGGATTACATTTCATTGGTGAATTTAATTGCGGGAGAGGAAGTTGTAAAAGAATTAATTCAAAATGAATTTACAACTACTAACCTAAAAATTGCCATTCGGGAAATACTTCCGGAAGGTAATAAAAGGCAACATATACTAACTGGCTATCAAAAAGTCAGAGAATTACTTGGAACCCAAAGCGCCTCCCAAACCACAGCAAGACTTATATTAGCGCATCTGGCTTGATTGTTTTTGGCTAATCCTGTCATTGAGCGCCGATTAGTTCCTGTTTTTCGGTCAATTTGAATACGTATGCTTAATGATTGAATTTTTAAAGCGCTTGCCAGTCCCAACACACAACGGAAAAGAAACCGAAAGAAAGAGCACAAAATGGTGACAATATATAAGAAGAATCGCCAAGACTGTAGTAAATTTAAAAGGTGCAGTCCGTTGCAACGTTCTTGTATCTTGACATGGATAAGATCCGCAGCCGGCTACAGTTTTTATACCGTGGCATAAAAACTAACGATCATGATGATACAAAATACGGTTGAAAAATTTTTAATATTGATTCGACATTTTGCCTGATAAGTCTCGATTCATGATGTCCGGGCAGATAAAAAATGCGGGATTAATCGGTTCAATTTTTCCATAGCATAGCAGGGCATTTTAAAATCGACAAATATTATAGAGTAATGACAAATACAAACTTACAACAAAGAGCTGGAAGTCAAATCCTTATCATACTGATTGTAGTCCTGGCAATTCCAATACATACAATTGCGCAGCAAAAATTGCTGAGTAAAAGGATTGATATTTTAAAACGTTATGACCAAAACCACCTTTATCGTATAGCATTACCAATAGGTGGCATAGGAACAGGTACAGTTTCTTTAAGTGGCTCCGGAGAACTTAAAGATTGGGAAATCATGAATGTTCCGGCAAAAGGATACAGTACCGTGGGAAAAGGCAATGATGCACCTTTTTTTGCCATATATACAAAGAAAAAAAATGAGCTTTCTAAAACAAAAGCGCTTCTGGGGCCTGTTGATTATGCAGATTATCAACATTACGAAGGACGATCTGTCAACCATCATGGTCTGCCACGTTTTAGAAATGCATCGTTTGAGTCTACCTACCCATTTGGTATTGTTAATCTATCGGATAAATCCATGCCAATTAAAGTTAAACTGGTAGGATATAACCCTCTGATACCGGGAGATGCAGACGCATCGGGGATTCCTGTCGCGATTCTAAAATATGAAGTTGAAAATATAAGTAAAGAAGACCTGGAAGTGTCTGTTTCCGGTAATATCAGAAACTTTGTCGGCCAGGATGGGAGTAAACATACGTCAAACTGGAAAGGTGATTATATTCCAATAGGCGCAAAAGAGAACAAAAACGAGTATAGATATACAAACAAAGTGCAAGGCATATATATGTACTCAGAACAAGTCGATAAGGATGACCCGGCCTGGGGAACAATAGCGTTGTCCACATCAATCCATGAAGGTGGAAAAATCACTTATAGAACAAGCTCGACTCCTAATGCTTGGAGCCATGCAATTCTCGACTTTTGGGATGACTTCAGCAAAGATGGTTTGTTAACGGAAAAGGAAAAACAAGTAGACGACAATCCAATGGCCTCATTGGCTGTGCACAAAATTATTCAACCAGGTGAAACGAAATCATTTACTTTCTACTTGACCTGGCATTTTCCAAACCGTTTTGCCTGGTCAAAAACCAATGTAGGAAACTACTATACCACGCACTATAACGATGCCTGGGAAGTGATTGAAAAAGAGGTAGACCACCTCACCAACCTGACCGAAAAGACCCTCTCCTTTACAAATGCCATTTCAAATAGTAGCTATCCTGATGTCATAAAGGAAGCCGCCTTATTCAATCTTAGCACCTTGCGTTCCCAAACTGTCTTTCGAATTAAAGATGGAAAAATGTTCGGCTGGGAAGGCGTAATGGATCGTTTTGGATCTTGTTTTGGCTCATGTACCCATGTTTGGAATTATGAACAGGCCAAGGCTTTCCTTTTCAACGATTTAGCCAGAAGTATGCGGGAGGTAGAATTTGGATATTCTACCAGGGACAACGGACATATGGCATTCCGGGCTAACTTACCATTAAACTTAGAATCAGGTTTTGGTACTGCCGCCGCGGATGGACAAATGGGAACTATCATGAAATTCTACAGAGATTGGCAATTGTCCGGAGATTCGGATTTTTTGGAAAAACACTGGGGAAAAGTGAAGGCAGCATTAGCCTTTGCGTGGGTAAAAAATGGTTGAGATGGCAATGTAGACGGTGTTATGGAAGGGGTGCAGCACAATACGATGGACGTAGAATATTACGGCCCTAATCCTCAAATGCAAATTTGGTATCTGGGCGCTTTAAGGGCTGGTGAACAGATGGCGCTTTATATGAATGATGAAAAATTTGCAAAAAAATGTAAAAAGCTCTTTGAAGATGGTTCAAGATGGACCGATGAGCATCTTTTTAACGGTGAATATTATATTCATAAAATTCATACCCCAAAAAGCAAAGAGGAAATTGCGAACGGGTTGATAAAAGGAATGGGCTCTGATGATTTTGAAAACCCTGACTACCAATTACCTACAGGTTGTTTGGTGGACCAATTGGTAGGGCAGTACATGGCACACATTCTAGGGTTGGGCTATCTGGTCAAAGAAGAAAATGTTAAAACAACCTTGCAGAGTATCCTCAAATACAATAAGAGAGGAAGCATGTTTGAGCATTTTAATAATATGCGCTCTTTTGCCATGGGAGATGAAAAAGCGTTACTAATGGCCAGTTGGCCAAAAGGTGGTCGTCCAAAAATCCCTTTCCCCTATTGGTCTGAAGTTATGACAGGTTTTGAATATACTGCAGCAATAGGTATGCTCTATGAGGGTATGGAGCAGGAAGGTTTGGAAACTATTAAAAATATCAGAGATCGCTACGATGGAAAGAAAAGAAGCTCTTTTAATGAGGCAGAATGTGGTCATCATTATGCACGTGCAATGGCTTCGTGGGGCACGCTGATAGCCTACACAGGATTTGAATATTCTGCTGTTGATCAACGTATGAGTTTCAATGATCGAAATGGCAAATGGTTTTGGTCCAATGGCTACCGGTACGGAACTGTGGAGATCAAAGTCGAGCAAGGAAATAAAAGTGTAACTTTAAAAGTAATCGGTGGAAAACCTCTGCGTCTGAAGTCTTTTGAATTAAAAGGTGTTGATAAAATTAAATTCGGGAAAGGCAAAACATTTAATCCGGGAGAAGCAGCGACATTTAACATAAAGAAGGAATAATTAAAAAAAATGTAACCCTCATCAATGTCAACTCCTTGATGAGCTTATCAAAAAATTAAAATTATTGTAAGTAATAAAAAAACAAAAGAGAATGATTCCCAAAGGGGCTTTGTTAACCGGAAAGGAGCAAACGATAACTTAACAAAGAACCAATTAGAACCGGAAAAGTTGAACAGTTAAGAAATATCCGACAACATAGGTGAAGATAAACTTAACTTGAAATCGGAAGAAGCACAGGAAATCCTGGCTTTTTTAAGCTACTTTCAACTTGTTAAACTTGGATTTCTCAAACTTATCCTCGGCATAGGTTTTGGTGATGACGAGTTTTTTCACATCGGGATTAGAAGGCAGTTCAAACATGGCATCAGTGACAATGGCCTCGAAAATTGATCTGAGTCCCCTGGCACCCAGTTTAAAATCCACGGCTTTATCAACAATATAATCCAAAGCCTCCTGCCTGATTTCCAGCTTAATATCTTCCATTTCAAAAAGCTTTTTATATTGTTTTGTCAAAGCATTTTTGGGCTCAGTCAAAATCTGTTTTAAAATATCCTTGTCGAGCGGGTTCAGGAAAGTCAGCACAGGCAACCTGCCAATTAGTTCGGGAATTAATCCGAATGATTTCAGATCCTGGGCGGTGATATATTGCAGCAGGTTTTCTTTATCGATGCTAAAGTCATCGTTTTTATTTGAAGAAAACCCTAGCGGTTTGGTATTTAACCGGGAAGCAATGTTGCGGTTGATACCGTCAAAAGCCCCTCCACAAATAAACAGGATGTTTTCGGTGTTTACGTTGATCATCTTTTGGTCCGGATGCTTTCTTCCTCCCTGCGGTGGTACATTGACAGAGGTGCCTTCCAGTAATTTGAGTAATGCCTGTTGTACACCCTCCCCGCTCACGTCCCGGGTAATGGATGGGTTATCAGATTTCCTGGCAATTTTATCGATTTCATCAATGTATACAATCCCTCGCTCAGCAGCTTCCACGTCATAGTTGGCAGCTTGCAACAAACGGGTTAATATACTTTCTACATCTTCACCTACATACCCTGCTTCGGTCAGCACGGTAGCATCGGCAATGCAAAAAGGTACCTGCAGAATTTTAGCGATAGATCTGGCCAGGTATGTTTTTCCAGTACCTGTTTCACCCACCATGATGATATTGGATTTTTCAATCAAAATATCATCCTCGGCTTTCTTTTGCATGAGCCTTTTATAGTGGTTGTAAACAGCCACAGAAATCACTTTTTTAGCCTCATCCTGTCCTATAACAAATTGGTCGAGAAACGATTTCATCTCAACCGGCTTTACGAGGTTAAAGTGGGGGGCGTCGTTACTTGCTTTGGTTTTGAGTTCTTCAGCCAGAATTTGTTGGGCCTGATTAATACAAATGTTGCATATATGAGCATGTATACCTGAAATCATCAGGTCAACATCCTTTTTATTTCTTCCGCAAAATGAGCAAGTAACTTGTGTCATGATTATTTTATTTTAGCTTTTCTTTTTGACCAAAACTTCGTCGATCAGTCCATACTCTTTCGCTTCACCCGCTGTCATCCAGAAATCCCTGTCAGAATCCTTTTCTATTTCACTCGGGTTTTTTCCACTGTGATTGGCCAGGATAGCATACAATTCTTTTCTCAAAGACATGATTAACTTTAAAGAGATTTCCATGTCACTGGAAGGCCCTTGCATACCACCGGATGGTTGATGGATCATTACCCTGGCATGGGGTAAGGCCGATCGTTTATTCGCTGCCCCGCCTGCCAACAGCACTGCTCCCATGGAGGCGGCCAGGCCGGTACATATGGTTGCTACATCAGGACTGATGTATTGCATCGTATCATACATGCCTAATCCGGCAGTAACAGAGCCTCCGGGGCTGTTAATATATAATAATACGTCCCTATTGGCATCTACCGACTCCAGGAATAACAACTGTGCTGTAATAATATTGGCAATATTATCATCCACAGGCATTCCAAGAAAGATGATTCTGTCCATAATTAACCTGGAGAAAACGTCAATTTCCCTGAAATTGGTCGGCCTTTCTTCAATAACCGCCCTGGTCATGCTTTCAATTCTTTGCACATAGCTATCGAAAGTGCTGCCACTAATCCCTTGACCCTTTATGGCATACTTTCTCAATTCATCTTTATTCATACGTATTAACTAATAATTTTCAAAAATAAAAAAAGTCAACTTAAAAGATCCCTAATATACTTATAAAGTATGGATTTTAGTTTGAAACCAGTTTTTTAAATTTTTCCAGATCAACTTTTTTATGACTGATGCTGATCTTCTCTTTAATAACTCCCATTAGTTTTTCCACCATGGTTTGATTATACACCTTCTGGTAGTTATTGCCTTCGTCACCCTTAAGGTAATTGTCGACAAATGCGTCGATGTTATCCTCAATCTGCGCCCCGAGTCCTGAATGTGCAAATTGCTCCCGTATAATTTGCCGTGTCTTTTCGATGATATCTTCGCTTTCAAGTTTAATTTCCTGATCCTCAATAATTTTATTTCTTATCAATGACCACTTTAAATCTTTCACATAAGCATCATACTCTTTTTCAATATCCTCCTCAGTGATTTTACCTTCATTGGATGTAATCAACCACTTTTTTAAAAACTCGTCAGGCAAATCGATTTTTGTGGAGTCCACAAGTTTGTTTTGTATGGTGTAATCGAGAAAAGACTCTGTTTCCTTCGCATAATTATCTTTGATGGTAGAGGCAATCTTATCAAGGAACTCCTGTTCGGAATTAATGTCACCCGTTGCAAATATTCTATCGAAAAAGTCCTTATTTAATTCGGCAGGTACACGTCTGTTTACATTTTTGACCGTAAATTCAAAATCACCTGATAATGCCTTTGTCTCGTCTTCACTGATTCCAAGCATATGGCTCAATGCATGTGTGTCGGTAAAGGCTTTGTGCAGATCAAATGTGGCAGAATCCCCGCTTTTCAAACCAATAAACTTTTTGACCAGCTTTTTATCGATGTCAGCGGTCTCAATCAGTAGATCTTTTGTAAAGTCGCCCTGCGCCAATGTACCGAACAAAGCATCCCCCTCCTCACTCGCATCCGGATTGGTCATGGTACCATACTGCAGTTTTAAGTTCTCTACCGTTTCAGTGATGGTTTTATCTTCCACATCAATATCATAAGCAGTGACCTTTACTTTGGAAGAGAGATCATAGTCAAATTCTTCTACCATCCCTATATTGTATTCAAAGTCAAAGTCCTTTTGATTGTCCCAGTCGATATTTTTCGATGTATCCTGGTTGGGCAAAGGCTCGCCCAGTATATTGATTTTGTTTTCCCTGATATATTTGGTGAGCGATTCACTTAAAATCTGATTAATTTCGTCAACCATAATTGACTTGCCGTAAAGTTTTTTGATATAGCTAAACGGCACCTTGCCGGGACGAAAACCTTTTATGTTAGCTTTTTTGCTGTAATCCTTGATTTTTTCTTCAACTTGAGGTTGATAATCACCTTCCTTTAACGTAATTTTAATAAAGCCTTCCGTAGAGGTTTTTTTTTCTAATGTGATGTCCAAAGCTTTAAAGTTTTGTTATAATATAGGATTAATCAAAAACCCTCAATCTCGACTTTTTTATCGTGACCGAGGGTTCGTATTTCGTGCGGATGGAGGGACTCGAACCCCCATGCCTCGCGGCGCTAGATCCTAAGTCTAGTGCGTCTACCAATTTCGCCACATCCGCTAATATTTTTTGGAAGTGCAAAGGTAAATAATAATTGAGAAGTTTCAATGGACACAAAAGGAAAAAATATTTTTTTATAGTGGGGTATTTTGGCACGTTTTGAGCGACAAAGATTTTCTTTTTTTAAAGTGTTTTAAATATTGAAAATAGCATTATTATCTTTATTAAAAATTGAATTATAATGATTTTCGGATGGAAGTGATCGATGCAGAAGCAGAGAAAAAAGAAATTTTAAATAAATACCGGAAACTCCTCAGATATTCAAAGCCATTCCTCAAAGATGGTGACGCGAAGTTGATTAAAAAAGCTTTTAACACCTCATTGAAAGCACATAAGGAAATGCGCCGGAAGTCGGGTGAGCCATACATCCTCCATCCTTTGGCAGTTGCGCAGATTTGTGTAGAGGAAATAGGATTGGGAACAACATCTATTATTTCGGCATTGCTGCACGATGTGGTGGAAGACACTGAGATGGAACTGGATGATGTGAAGGCAGAATTTGGCCCTAAAGTGGCAAAAATTATCGATGGTTTAACCAAAATATCCGGTGTATTTGAGTATGGTTCTTCACAACAGGCAGAAAACTTCAGAAAAATGTTGCTTACCCTGTCCCAGGATGTCAGGGTGATCCTGGTAAAACTAGCCGACAGGCTGCATAACATGCGAACCCTGGAAAGTATGCCCAGAAACAAACAGCTAAAAATTGCCTCTGAAACCATTTATCTGTACGCGCCGCTGGCCCATCGCCTGGGACTATATGCCATTAAGTCCGAACTGGAAGATTTGCACCTGAAGTTTTCCGAAGCGGATGTTTTCAGAGAAATTTCTTTCAAGATCAATGCAACCAGAGATGCAAGAAACCGCTTCATCAGAAAATTTATGGCCCCTATTCAAAAGGAACTGAAGGCCGAGGGGTATGACTGTGTTATCAAAGGCAGGCCTAAATCCATTTTCTCGATATGGAATAAAATGAAAAAACAGGAAATTCCATTTGAGCAGGTTTATGATCTTTTCGCTATCAGGATCATTCTGAATTCTGATTTAGCTAATGAGAAGGCCGATTGCTGGAAAGTTTATTCCATTGTTACCGATTTTTATCAGCCTAACCCCGACAGGCTCAGAGATTGGATAAGTACGCCTAAATCTAATGGCTACGAGTCGCTTCACACCACAGTAATGGGCCCAAATGGACAATGGGTAGAAGTACAGATCAGGACGCAAAGGATGAATGAAATTGCTGAAAAAGGATATGCCGCCCACTGGAAATATAAAGACAACGCCAATAACCCAGAATCCGGCCTCGAGCAATGGATCAACAGGGTGCGTGATCTTCTGGAGCAAAATGATTCCAGTGCCAGGGAGTTTGTCGATGATTTCAGGTCAAACCTGTTTAGCGAAGAAGTATTTGTATTCACACCCAAAGGTGACTTGAAAATACTGCCAAACGGTGCCACGGCGCTGGACTTTGCTTTTGATATCCATACAGAGGTTGGAGAGCATTGCCTGGGAGCCAAGGTGAATTCAAAGCTGGTACCTCTGAACTATGTGTTGCACAATGGTGATCAGGTAGAAATACTTACATCCAATAAGCAAAGACCCACGGAAGGCTGGCTGCAGCATGTAAGAACCACCAAGGCAAGATCAAAAATCAAAGAAGCCCTGAAAGAAGAAGAAAAACAGGCAACAGCCAATGGCAAAGAAATAGTAACCAGAAAACTAAAACAGATCAAGGTCGATCCAAATACTGAAACGATCAATCAACTGAGAGCTTTTTTTAATGCTAAATCTTTAAATGAATTATATTATAAGGTATCGGCAGGTATCATCGACCCTAAAGATATTAAAAAGTTTAAAGAAGCCCGTAGTATTCATAAAACTGGCGCCAAGGGAAATATCTCTGATGCTAAAACTTTTGCCAGAGAATTCTCCAGACTCAAAGGGAAGCAGCAGGATATCCTCTTCATCGGTGAGGATATGGACAAAGTCGACTATAAACTATCCCGCTGTTGCAACCCAATACCCGGAGATGATGTCTTTGGCTTCATCACTGTTAATGAAGGAATCAAAATTCACAGAACAAACTGCCCCAACTCAATTGAGCTGATGTCAAATTACGGTTATCGCATTGTGAAGGCCAAATGGGCGTCGCAAAAGGAGACTGCTTTTCTGGCTGGGTTAAAGATCATAGGTACCGACCGGGTGGGCCTGATCAATGATGTCACAAAAGTTATATCTGATGAACTGAAAGTAAATATGAGGAGTATTACCATTGATACAGACACCGGCATATTTGACGGTAATATTTCACTGTATGTAAATGACACCATACACCTTGAACTCCTGATTAACAAACTAGAAAAGGTCAATGGCGTTGTAAAAGTCACACGATACGATCCTGTTTAAGTCGGCCGGGGGAAGGAAATGGCGATTTTTCAAATAAAAGCGCCTTAACGGGGATTTTTGGGTATTATGATTATATTTGTGATGGTCATTTACATTCTACTCAAAGCATCATTGCAAAAACAAAAGTTTAAATGAATTATAATTATCATGTAGAGGAGGGTGTCCTGTTCATGACATTCTCGGGGGATCTTATTGGAGAAAATAACGGACCAGAGTTGCTCGAGCTGGTTTCTCAACAAATAGAAAACAACATACTGTTGTGCGCCATCGATATATCCGATGTACGATATATAAACAGTAGTGGTATCGGTGTTTTGATAACGGTGCTGACAAAATTCAGGAATAAGAACGGAGAGCTGGTGCTTATAAACCCCTCCGAGCATGTAAAAAAACTATTGATCATTACGAAGCTCAATGCGATATTTCATGTGGTAGACAATGAAAAGGAAGCGATCAGTGAGCTCAAAAATACTGGGAAATGAGTATTGACGTATTGTTAGGGTTACAATGGGGTGACGAAGGAAAGGGTAAAATAGTAGATTACCTTGCCCCGAAATATGATGTTGTAGCCAGGTTTCAGGGAGGCCCTAATGCAGGGCACACTTTGGAGTTTGACGGTATAAAACATGTTTTACACCAGATACCTTCCGGAGTTTTTCGTCCTCAGATAAAAAATATCATTGGCAATGGTGTGGTATTGGATCCTGTGATATTTAAAAAGGAGATTCTGGGGCTTGGTCAATACAACCTGGAGATTAAAAAGAACCTGTTCATTTCTAAAAAGGCACAACTGATACTGCCTACCCATCAATTGCTGGATGAAGCTTATGAGGAAGCGAAGGGTGACAAAAAGATAGGATCCACCAAAAAAGGAATAGGGCCTACCTATCAGGATAAAATAGCGCGCCTTGGTCTGCGGGTAGGAGACATCTTATCTGCAGATTTTAAGGATAAGTATAATGAGCTGCTAAAAGCGCACATCGCGATTCTAAAGTTCTATAATTATCCCTGTGACCTTGAAACCAAGGAAAGGGATTTTTTTGAGGCGATTGACTTTCTTAAAAAATTCAACCTGGTTGACTCCGAATACATGATCAATGACGCCATTAATTCCGATGCCACAGTCCTGGCAGAGGGGGCTCAGGGATCATTGCTGGATGTTGACTTCGGAAGTTACCCTTTTGTAACCAGTTCCAGCACCATGGCAGCCGGGGCCTGTACCGGATTAGGTGTGGCGCCAAAAAATATCGGGGAGGTTTTTGGGATTTTTAAGGCATACTGTACCCGGGTGGGTAGCGGGCCGTTTCCAACGGAATTATTTGATGAGGCCGGAAGTATGATGCAAAAGGAGGGAAATGAATTTGGCGCAACTACCGGAAGGCCTAGAAGATGCGGATGGTTGGATCTGCCAGCATTAAAATACACCATCATGATCAATGGTGTGACCCAATTGTTCATGATGAAGGTTGATGTTCTTAGCATTTTTAAAGAAATAAAAGTCTGTACGCATTACGAATTAAAAGACGGCACCTGCATCGACCGCTTTCCGTGCGAGATCACAAACGGTAAATTTAAACCCGTATTTAAAACCTTCCGGGGGTGGAATACCAGCCTCGAAAACGTATATGATTTTGATGCTTTACCGGCAGCACTCCTTGATTATATTTCATTTTTAGAGAAAGCATTAAAAACACCTATCAACATTGTTTCCGTAGGTCCGGACAGGACGCAAACCATCATTAGAAACGGGGTTTTAGGGGAGAGGGGTGAGGTTTGGGGAGTGATTTGAGGCGTTGAGATTTTGTTTTGAGTTTTGTTTTTCGAGTTGTTTATTTTTTGGTTTCATTTTCTGAGTATCGTTTTTATTTATTTTGTGCTAAGCTAATATTTTACCATCGACTTTAGATTTTTTCGCGACGTTTTGGAAAACTTTTTGGTGTTTTGTTGTCTTATTGGTTGCCCCTTTTTCGCCCCGGCGGCACGAAGGTACCAATAGCCACGGAGGTTTTAGCGTATGCAATGAAAATACAGTCCCATGTTTTTGTTTAGGTACTGTTACGATCAGCTTTTGCTTTTCGATGCTATAGGCTTCACAAGTGCGACGCTTTTTCTATCTGACGTTCTTCATGTATGTGATGCTGTGCTGATTTCCACCTGAATGGCTTGAGGGTTTGTCTCCTAAGAAAATTGTCCATTATTAAGTTATCAATTGTTCATGGTCAATTGTCCATTATTCATTGTTCATTGTTGTTATATTATTGTTTATAATGCTTTAAAAAGTATTTCGTTTTATTTTAAAAAGATTAAAAAAAGGTTTGTTAAGTTTTTGTTGGGAATGTAAAAGGTTTTAACTTTGCATTCCTTTAAACGTAAAGGTTTTTTGTTATATTTTGCTTTAGCAG